>JAGRPD010000530.1 GCA_020439875.1 Verrucomicrobiales bacterium | reverse complement strand
TGTGCGGTGCCAACACCGAGAAAGTCCGCAAGTGGTATCACGACCAACTCAGCACCTACGGCATCGGCAAAGACACCCCGCGCGAGGAATGGGCCGTGCTCGGACGCCAGCTCATCCGCCTCGGCTACATCGACACCTCTGAGGACTCCTTCCAAACCGTGTCGCTTTCCCAAAAAGGCCTCGCCACCCTGATGAACCGCGAGCAAGTGCTGCTCACCCGCATCCCCGTCGCCGCCGCATCCAAAAAGAGCCGCACCCGCGCCGGCAGCATCGCCTGTGACGAAGCCCTCTTCACCGAACTGCGCGCCCTGCGCAAGCGCCTCGCCGATGAGCGCGGCGTGCCGCCCTACGTCGTCTTTGGCGACACCAGCCTGCGCCACATGTGCCGCAGCTATCCGCAGAGCGAGCGCGACTTCCTCGCCATCCCCGGTGTCGGCAGCCAAAAGCTCACCGACTACGGCGCCACCTTCCTGAGCGCCATCGGCGAGTGGCTTCAATCGAACGAACGCCAAACCTTCCCCGACGAAGCCCCGCCTCCACCACCCCCGAAGATGAAGACGGAGGGCGGCGTCAATGTCTCCGCCCTGGAAAGCCTCCGCCTCTTCGCCGACGGGAAAAGCGTGCAACAAATCGCCGACCAGCGGAACCTCTCGCGCGGCACGATCTCCCAGCACTTGGCCCAGGGCATCGCCAGCGGCATGCTCCAGGCGGATCCCCGCTCCTTCTACACGGTGGAAGAAGAATCCCAGATCCAAGCCGCCGCCGCTGAGCACGGTTACGAACGCCTCGGCCCCCTGCACGAAGCCCTCGGCGGCCGCATCACCTACGACAAGCTCCACGCCTACCGCGCCTTCCAGCAGCGGAAGTAGTGGCACCAGCCTGCAGTGGCACCGGTTTGCAACCGGTGACCCCGTGGCAAGGGTTTGCAACCCTTGCCCACACCGCTCCTCGGATTAAAAAACCCATGCCACCAGAAAGCGCCGCGCCAGTAGAGCGCTCATCGAAGCATCCATCACCGCTCCGCCACACATCTCCTCAAACGATGCACGCCAAACATTATGCTTCTCAATCATAATGTTTGCCTTCATGCATAATCGTGGCACCTTCCCCCATGCTCGATTTCGTCAACCGCCTCCGCGAAAAGGAGGAACTCACCCGCGCTGCGGCCCGGGGCGGGCTGCTCGTCGTCTTCGGTCGTCGCCGCGTGGGCAAGAGCCGCCTGCTGCGCCAGTGGTTGGAAGAAGACGGCGGCCTCTACACCCAGGCCGTCGAGGGCCCTCAGGATCTCCAGATCCAGCAGGCCCACGACGACATCCGCGCCCGTCTGCCCACTGAGATCCAGCCCAAGACCTGGCCCGAGTTTTTCGAACTGCTCGCCCTCCACAAGAAACCGTGGATCCTCTGCATCGACGAGTTTCCCTACCTCACCGCCACCAGCCCCTCGCTGCCCAGCCAGCTCCAGCGCTGGATCGATCAATCCCTTCCCAAGGGCTGCCTGCTCATCCTCGCCGGATCCAGCACGCAGATGATGAACAGCCTTTTCCTCAACCGCAGCGCCCCGCTCTACGGCCGCGCGCGGAAGCTGCTGCACGTCCGTCCCATGGACTACGCCGCCTTTTGCGGAGCCTGCGGATTGAAGCCAAACCAACCCGACAGCTTCGAGCAATTCTCCCTCGTCGGCGGCATCCCGAAGTACTGGGAGTTCGTCGAAAAAGGCCGCGATCAGGTCGCCCTCGCCGAAGAACTCTACTTCGACTACGCCCCCTACATGGAGCAGGAGCCCCTGCGCATCCTGCGTGACGAAGGCGTCGCCGGCACCAACGCCCTCGCCGTGCTCGAAGCCGTGGGCCGCGGCGCCGAGCGCCCCTCAGAAATCGCCGCCCGCCTCGGCACCGCCCAGACCAATCTCTCCCGCCTGTTGCAGCAACTGCTCGACGCCAGCGTGCTCGAGCGCGAGCTGCCGTATGGTGAAAGCCTTCGCAGCACCAAGAAAGTGCTCTACCGCATCGCCGATCCCGCCCTGCGCTTCTGGTTCCGCGTTCGTTCCCCGCACCAGAGCCGCTGGCACCGCTACCCGCTGGAGGAAAAGCTCAAGCTCATCCACGACCACGCCTCCACCGTGTTTGAGGAAACCTGCCGCGCCCGCTATCCCGAGTCCGCCCGCTACTGGGAAAAGGATCTGGAACTCGACCTCGTCGCCCCCGACCCCGGAGACCCCAAGCGCCTCCTCATCGCCGAAGTCAAATGGCGCAAACTCACCGCCCCCCAGCGCCGCCAAATCCTCACCGACCTCGAAGCCAAATTCCACCGCAGCACCCTCAGCCAAAAGCACAAAATCCCCCGCTTCGAAGTCCTCGACGCCAGCGAGATTCGGAACTGCCAGTAGCTTCGAGTCGCACTCGAAGCCTCAAGGAGGGACGGTCCCGCGTGCGGGACCGTCCCTCCTTGGGCCGCCGCTGTGACCACAACATCCACCTGCTTCGAATGCCATTCGAAGCTACGTTGGACTCG
>JAGRPD010000529.1:1853-5040 GCA_020439875.1 Verrucomicrobiales bacterium | reverse complement strand
TTGCAGCGGCGGGATGAGTGAGCCGACCCTGTTTTTCTCTCCGGCTGCACTTACGACTCGGAAGCTTTTGGAGTCGGCAACTGCTGAGGGAAGCTGGCCATCACCAGCGTGAGAGTGAGCAAAGAACTCAGCGGCATCAAGATGGCGGCGATCAACGGATTGACTCGACCGGCGAGGCAGAAGCTGACGGCGGCGATGTTGTAGAACAGCGCGAAGAGAAAGGCTCGACGGACGGCGATACGGTGGCGAGCGGCCAGATCGAGCAGTGGCTGGACGAAGGCCAGATGGGTGCCGAGGAAGTAGAAATCGGCCTTTTGTTCGAGAAAGCTGCGGCCTCCCATGGGGCTGCCGCTGCACAGGGCTTCGTCGAAGGCGAGGCTATCGTTGGCTCCATCTCCGATAAAAAGCGTTCGATCCGCTCCATTTTGACGCAGCCAGTCTGCTTTGGCGGCTGGGCTCATGGAGGCGGAGCCGGAATTGGGAGGCAAGTGGAGTTGGTCGAGGATGTGCTGAACCTTGGCGGGCTGATCTCCACTCAGAACATGGATGGTGAAGCCGCGTTGGCGTAGGCGGGTCAATTCCTCGACCGAGGCCGGACGCAGTCGATCTTCGAATTGGAAACGAGCGATGGTTGCGCCGTTTTGGGTGAAGACAGCGTCTGCATTTTGCTCGTTCTCGCCGGGGCGGCGCAACTCCCAGGTGGGGCCGGAGGGTGTATTGAGAGTCAGACCATGACCCACCACTTCGTCCACTGTACCCTCGGCGTTGGGACCGGGGCCGAGAGCATCGAACAGGCTGCGGCTGACGGGGTGCAGGGTGGTGGAGACGAGGCGGCGCAGCGCGGATTTGGCGTCGTCTGGCAGGGAGTTTAAAGTTTCGGGATGGGCCAGGACCGGGTTTTCCAGGGTCAACGTGCCGGTTTTATCAAACACCACCCGCACCACCTGGCGCAGCCGCCGCCACAATCCCGGCTCTCGCACAAACACACCGAGTCTCTGAGCGCGCGAGGCCGCCAGCTCCTCGGCCAGGGGCAGGGCGACGCCGAGGGCGCAAGGACAGGAGATGACCAAAACGGAGAGGGTGACCGAAATGGCCTCCACCCAGCTGGCTCCGTGCACCCACCACCAAAGGCCGCCACCGAGCGCGGCGGCTAGCACGGCACCGAGGTATCCGCGCAGGAGGTTTTCGAGACTGGGATCGCGCCGTGGGGCGGCGCGGCGAGCCTCAAGCAGGTGCCGCAGCGTGGATTCTTCCCAGCTTTCTAGGGCTTCGGCATCGAGCGCGGTGGCACCGATGTTCATGGCTCCCGCAGGCAATTGCTCATGCGGCTGCCGACGCACCGCCTCCGACTCCCCATTGATCCACTCCAGGCTGATGGTGGCGGCCGCGTCGAGCAGCCGCGCTCTCACGGGGAGAGCCTGACCTGGTGCGGTCACAAACAGGGTGCCGGGCGTCAAGGCCGTCAGTGGCAAAACCTCACCGGAGGGCGAACGTACGTCTCGGGGGATGGAGGCGTCCCGCAGCAGACGGCGGCGATTGCGCTCCACACTGCGCTGCTGCAGCCATCGGCCTGCCAGCATGAGGAAAATGAAGGTGGCGACGAAGTCGAAGTAATTCAGCTCGGCACGTCCCGACAGCCAGCCGAACAGGGAGGCGATATAGGCGGTGACGATGCCCAAAGCGATGGGCGTATCCAGGTGCAGTGCGCCCATTTGCAGGCTGCGCCAGGCGCGCTCGATGAAATAGCTGCCGCCTACGATGAGGGCCAGGGTGGCGGAGGCTGCGGCGATGATTTCAAACCAGGCTGCAAAGGGAAAATCCTCCGGCATGCCAAAGTAGCGCGGCAGGGAAAACGCCATGGCATTCATGGCAAAGGCCCCACAGGCTCCGAGGCGACGCTGCAAGCCGGGCTCGGAAGACGTCTCGGGTTGGGCGTCGCGAGGGCCGACGAGGTAACCGAAGCGTTGCAACTCCCGGGCAAACTCCACCGCATCGAGGCTCCCTACATGCCACTCCAGTTCCATGCTGCCTGCCGTGGGATCGATGTCGATCCGGCGCGCTCCGGGTTGTTTTTGATAGACCTTTTCGATGAGCCAGACGCAACCAATGCAGGACAGGCCTTGCACGGAGAGATCCAAGTGAGCAGCGCTGGCGTTCGCGTCAGCTGCGGATTTCTGCTCGGCATCGGTCACGGCGCGGGATAGCCAGTCGTAATCGCGCTCCCGCAGGCTCTCGGGAGCCACGGGGGTTAGCTGTTGGCTGCCGCGCAGGTCGTAAAATCGATCCAGCCCTTCGCCGAGCAAAAGCTCATGCACAGCGGCGCAGCCCGCACAGCAGAATGCATCCGTCCGTCCGGGGGGAACGGGAGTGCCGCAGTGTCGGCAGGCCGTGGTGGTGGGGGCGGGAGGCTTCAAGGGGGGCTGCTGTTTTATACGGCACCCAGCGTGGCGCGCAAGGGCGGGGGATTTTCCTGGCGAGCTTCGTCACTCCGGCTCCGTCAAGAAAACGCGCTGCTTCCCGCATCAATGGGGAGTTTCTTGTCGCGCGCGGATTGGGCTGGTGTTAGGGTAGGGATTCTCCATCATGGCCCTGCTCCGAGTTTGCAATTTGAAAGTGCATTTCCCCCTGCGCGGGGGCTGGTTTGGCGCGGGCAAAGAGGTCATCAAAGCGGTGGATGATGTGAGCTTCGAGGTGGAGGCGGGACAGACCGTGGGTTTGGTGGGAGAGAGTGGAAGCGGCAAGTCCACCGTGTCACGGGCGATCTTAAAATTGGTGCGACCGACTTCGGGCGAGGTGTGGTATGGAGATCGCGAGATCCTCGGCATGCGAGAGGGAGCGTTTCGACCGTTGCGCCGGGATTTGCAGATGATTTTTCAGGATCCGATCGGTTCGTTGAATCCGCGCATGAAGGTACTGGACATCGTGGCGGAGCCGTTGGGCATCCACCAGCGGCGGATGAAGCGGCCGGAGCAGCGGGATGTGGTGGCGGCGCTGCTGCGCAAGGTGGGGCTGCCGGAGGATGCGCTGGGTCGATACCCGCATGAATTCAGCGGCGGTCAGCGCCAGCGCATTGGCATCGCGCGTGCTTTGGCGGTGCAGCCGAAGTTTTTGATTTGTGATGAGCCCGTGAGTGCTCTGGATGTGAGTGTGCAGGCGCAGATTTTGAATTTGCTGAAGGATCTTCAGC
>JAGRPD010000529.1:0-1793 GCA_020439875.1 Verrucomicrobiales bacterium | reverse complement strand
GATCGCATCGTGGTGATGCACCACGGCAAAATGGTGGAGGAAGGCCCGGCGGATCAGGTCTGCGACGAGCCCAAACATGAATACACGCGCAAGCTGCTGAGCGCGGTGCCACGCCTGGTGGCGTAGGGTTCGAGGCAGAGAAAGGACGCACAAGGAGCATGACGCCGCTTTTTCGAAAACTGCTGGGACTGAACTGGATCCTGCTGCTGAACATGCTGGTGCTGATCGCCTTTGGGGTCTATGCGATCTACAATGCCTCCGCCTACAAAGAGGGGGCGGAATTGTCCCTCAAATGGCGAGACCAAATCAAGTGGGCTCTCGTTGGCTTGCCGATCTTTTTTGGGGCGGCATTGATTGATTACAAATGGGTGCGCTGGGCCTGCATTCCGATGTACTTGATGGGGATCGGTGCGCTGCTGCTGATCGAGTTTTACGGGGTGGAGCGTCTGGGAAACAAGGCCTGGGTGGAGATCGGCGGTTTCAGTTTTCAGCCCTCCCAAATTGCCATCACCTCCGGCATCATGGCTCTGGCGGTGGTGTTTGGAGATTTGCCGCGCTTTGTGCCCGTGTTTCGGTATCACTTTTTGCGAATCATGCTGGCGGGGATCTTGGCAGGCATCCCGATGGCCATGGTGGCGAAGGAGGACTTGGGTTCGGGCTTGGTGTGGGGGCCGGTTTTTATCTCGATGATGCTGGTGGGGAGCATTCCTTTTCGCTACCTGATCGTTCTCGTGCTCGGGGCGCTCTGTGTGATCCCACTGGCGTATTTTTTCGGTCTGAAAGACTATCAGCGGAAACGGATCGACACCACGATCTACATGATGCTGGGCCAGGAGGAGAAGGTGAACATGCAGGACGAGGGCTGGGTGGCGGGGCACTTGCAGGTCGCGATCGGTTCGGCGGGCTTCGAGGGAAAAGGGCCGCTCTCCAAAAAAGTGCCAGACCAGAGATCGATCCACCGCACCTGGTTTCCGAATGAGTCGATCAACGACTTCATTTTCGCGGTGGTGGCGGAGGAGTTTGGATTTCGCGGCGCGTTGTTGCTGCTGTCCTTGATGCTGCTGCTGCTGATTCAGGGGATCTTTGTGGCGTACCATGCTCGCGACCAATTGGGGCGGCTGATCGCGGTCGGAGTGGTGGCGATGATTTTTGCCCACACCTTCCAAAATGCGGGGATGAATCTGAACCTGCTGCCGATCATCGGTCTGCCGATGCCTTTTGTCTCATATGGCGGTACGTTCCTGGTGGTGATGCTGTTTTTGATGGGGATGGTGCAGTCGGTCTGGGTGCATCGGAATACTCTGACGGTGAAGAAACGGGGGCGGGACGAGGAGCGGGATTGATCGGATTTCGATCGGTATCCTGGACGTTTTGGAGGTTGGCGTATGGTGCGTGGTTCACGTTCGTTGCTGATTTTGGTGCTGGTTTTGCTGGTCAGCATCATTGGGCCGTTCTTGATCTGGGGGGAATGGTTTGACCGGGTACTGACGCTGGAAGGGGCGCGAGCGTGGATGGAATCTCTCGGACATTGGGCGGCTCTGGGCGGCGTGCTGCTGCTGGTGGCGGACCTTTTTTTGCCGATCCCGGGAACGGTGGTGATGTCGGCCCTAGGCTGGATGTATGGCTGGTGGTGGGGGGGCTGGCTGGCGGCTGCGGGATCGTGGTTGGCGGGGGTGGTGGCCTATGGGTTGAGCCGCTGGGTGGGCCGCCCGGCGGCGCGTTGGCTGGCGGGGGAGGAGGGGCTGGAGCGGGCGCATGGGCTTTTTGAGCGGCGGGGGGGCTGGATGGTGGCC
>JAGRPD010000528.1 GCA_020439875.1 Verrucomicrobiales bacterium | reverse complement strand
TGCGAGCTGTAGAGCATCGAGTAGTTCTTGTGAACCGACGGATTGGAGCGCTCGCAACCGAGCACGAGGCTCGGCACCTTGGTGGAGCGCCCGTAACCCTGTGCCAGCACTTGGTCGAAACTGGTGCCGGAACGAATCTCGCCGCCGGAGGAGATCGGCGCGCCGGAGAGAATGTTGCCGGTCTGGGAGCTGTGGATGTTTCCCTTGCGGGCTTCCTCATGGTAGAGGCCGCGAATGAAGACCAGCTTCTCGCGAAAATCGGAAAGCGGTTGCAGCACTTTGCCGACTTCCATGGCTTTGCCCTCGCCCTTGGCCCACCATTCTTTGGAGTGGAAGCCGTTGCCGGAAAAGAAGACGCAGAGCCGGATGGGCGCTTCACTGGCGGCCTTGGCGGATTGGGCGGTTTCTCCCCAGACACGTTGGGATTCCAGCCACGGCAGCGCCATGGTCACGCCCATTCCACGGAGGAAACGACGGCGGTTGAAGGAGTGGGTGGGCTTCATGGGGTGAAAAGGTTTCAATCAGGTGAAGTCTGCGTGAAGTCGGCTCCGCGAAGGTTTCGGAACTGCGGGCTGCGGACGATTTTTTCGATGACGCCGCCGACGTGGTCGTTGCCGGAGTTCAGGTCATGGACCATCGCGTCAATCAGCGGGTGATCGGACAACTGCACCCCGCGACCCAGGGCGTAGCCGAGGAGCTTGCGGCAAAACTGACGCTGAAACTCGTCGCGCCGCGTTTGGATCAAGTAATCGCGCAGACCGCTGAGACCGTCGAAGGCGGTGCCGTCTTTGAGGGTGGCGTGGGTGTCGGTGCCGTCGCGGGCGCGGCCAATGGCGTCGAAGCCTTCCAACGCGAACCCCAGTGGATCGACCTTCTCATGACAGCGGGCGCAACTGGGGTCGCTGCTGTGTCGCTCGATCAACTGCCGCTCGGTCAGGCCCTTCGGCGCTTCGTCAGGGAGCACGGGCACATTCTTCGGGGGACGGGGCAGTTTTTCGCCGAGGATGACTTCGCTGATCCAGTTGCCGCGCAGGATCGGGCTGGTGCGCGAGGCCCCGCTCTGCCTGGCCAGGGTGGCGGAAAATCCAAGGATGCCGCCGCGTCCGCGGGCGCGCAGCCCATCGACGCGCTGCCAACCGCCGCTTTTCACGGTGAAACCGCAATGCTCGGCCAGGGGAGCGTTCATGAAGCTGTGGTCGGAGTCGAGCAGCGCCATGACGGGCCGGTCGCTCTGGAACAGATCGATGAAGAAACGGACCACCTCCTCCTGCATGTCGGCGCGCAGGCCGAGGAAGGTGGGAAAGTGGCGCTCGCTCTTTTCTTCCAGCGTCTCGAGGTCGCGGACGTGGAGGAACTGCGCGCCGAACTCGGTGGCGAGACGGCGGATTTTGGGATCCTGAATCATGCGGCGGGTTTCGGCGGCGAGGATGTCGGGATCGCTCAACTGTCCGGCGGCGGCGCGGGCGCGGAGTGTCGCGTCGGGGGCGGAGGACCAGAGAAAGTAACTGAGCCGACTGGCCATTTCCCAATCGTTGAGCGGCGTCGGCCGGGGGCCGGGACCGGGCGTCTCGGTGCGGTAGAGGAAATCAGGAGCGGTCAGGATCCGGGCCAGCAACTGCCGGGAAGCGGCTTCGTGATCGAGTTCTTCTTGGCGGAATTTGAGATACAGCGCGCGAAGCTCGGCGCGCTCACCGTCTTTCAAAGGACGACGCCAAGCCCCGGTGGCGAAATTGATGACAGCTTCGACCTGGGCGGGTTCGGTGGCGAGCACGCGCTGTTTGAAAGCGAACACGGCCCGGTTCAAGGGATCGCGCATGGGCTCGAAGCGGGAAGGATCGGCGTCCTGGGTGGCGAATTGCCAGAGCTGGTTGAAGGCGTCGAGCTGGAGCAACGGCTCGTTGCCGACAAAACGCATTTCATCCCAGAGGCGGTCGAGCTGGGCGGCTTCGGCCTCGCTGAGCATGAGCTGACGCAGATATTGATCCTCGCGATGGTGCAGCGTCAGCGTGACCACTTCGTCGATGGGCACGATGCGCTGGTAGCAGAGGGCGGCGGGGAAGAGCATCTGAAACTCGGCGATGTCGCGATCGAAACGGCCCTGAGATTGGCTGCCAGAATGGATCAAAATCGGGCGGTCCGAGGCCACCGGCGCCATGCCCGCCGACCAGGAGGAACCGTCGCTGTCACCCACGGTCGCGATTTGTCCGGGCTGGAGTGGGGGCGCGTCGGCGGCGGGCTCGGAAAGCGTCGCCCAGACTTGGGCGCTGCCTTTCAGCGTGGTGGCGGAACTGCCTTGCAGCTTGGGATCTTTCTTCAGCGACACGGTGGCGGTGAAGGCCGCTCCAGCCGAGGCGAGACCGGCGGGAATGACGATTTTTTCGATGCTGGGCGCGGCGAGTTCCAGGTCGCCGACTTGGGCATCGAGCTTCACCTTTTCCGGCCAGCGGAAAGGGCCGCCCCAGCGCAGGATTTCGGCGGCGACACGCTGGTCGGCGTCGGTTTGCGGATGCAGGATCGCCGCCTGCGCGGAGGCGGCGGGCACGGGTGCCTCGCCGCGGACGACGCCGGAGCGCCAATGATCGACCGTCGAATCGGCGGGAAAGGTGAAGGGTGCTTCCTTGCCGCGTTTTTCCTGGCAGAGATGCCAGACCTGGACGTTGCCGAGCGAATCGGGCAGCGGATTGCTCGGGCCGAGGTGATCGACGATGTCGCTGGCGAGATCCCAGACGCGGTTTGCACCGCCGGCTTCGGTGATTCTCAGGGCGACCGCCGTGGTGTCGCAGATGAAGTTGTTCTCGTGCGGGTCGATGGTGAGGCGCACGATGTCTCCCGGATGCACGCTTGTTTCGTGGGGGGAATGGTACTCGGCTTTGCCATCTTTGGCGAGCACCCGACGGGTTAGCTCGCGCGTTCCCCAGGCATCGATCAACTCCACCGACCACTCGACGCCGTTGCCGCCGTGGTCGGTTTTTTCGGCGCTGCCTTCGATGCGGACTTTGCCGGTGATGGGGCTTTTCCAAACGATGACGGCGTCCTCGGTGCCCGATGGATGAAGCGTCACGCCGCGCGCGGGGATCCGGTAGGTGCCTGGCGCGACATCGGTTTCGGAAGTGTTCACGGTGACGTTCGGCAGACCGGCACCGTATTTTTTGAGCGCGGGCTGGCCTTTGATTTCTTCGAAGCGGTCCTTCAGCAGCGTCGGAATTGGCACCGGCTTTTGATCGAGAGCGAGAAACGCGCGCCACGCGGCGGCGATGGCGGGATCGTGATCGGCGGGCGTTTTCTTGGCGAGAGCGGCATCGAGGTAGGCGGCGCTGCGCTGGAGTTCGGTCTGCTGTTTCCGCGCGACGGCGCTTTGCAGCGTCTCGATTTGGGCCACGGGAAACGAAACGCCATCGGGCAGCGTGAGTTTGGCGTCCCGCCAGAGCACAGTGTCGCCCTCGGCTCCGTCACCAGCGTCGGTGGCGACGAGGTGGAGCGTTTTTGCTTCTTCAGACGGCGGCAGAGTGAGCTGAATCTCCTGCGAATCCGCCACTGGATGGATCGCGATTTGCCAACTCGGCGGGCCATTGAGTTTGCCGATGTGGCCGACCTTGGCGAAATGCCAGAGCCCGGCTTGCCAATGCCGGATCGTGGCGGCGATCGCGGGAATGTCTTCGGGCTTCGCCGTTTTCCACCTGGCGCGAATGGGATCGAGCAACGCCGAGGGTGCATCGCTCTCCAGCGCGGCGTTGAGAATGGCGAGGTACTTCGGGCTGAGGCCTTTCGCCTTGGCGGGATCACCGTCGAGCAACGCGGTCAGGTAGGCTTCGAGTGGAATGGCACCGGCTTCTTTGGAGGTGACGTCGATGCCCTGCACCTTGTATTCGGCCACACCCGCGTGGGTCGAGTAGCGGTCGTAAATCGCGCGGATCGCATCAAGCCGTTCGCGCGTCCAGTCCGCCCGCGAAGTGTGTGGCGAAAAGGTGATCCCGTCCGGCAGCAGCACCGCATGGGCGGCCACCGCCTTCGCCGCGTCGAGGTATTTCGTCAGCAGCGCCGGAGACATGGCCAGGGCCGCGCCGACATTTGTGAAACCCTCGCCCGCCGCCCCATCGATGGGAAATTCCCTCGCCGGATCCAGCGAATCCACACCGGTCAGATCGCGCAAAGTGTAGGTGTATTCGTGGTTCGACAGGCGGCGCAGCACCACGGGGCCTGGATCACCCGCCTGGGCGAGGGCGATTTTTTCCAGCGTGCCGTTCACCCATGCGGTGAATTGCTTTTGCTCTTCCGGCGTGAATTGCGGCTTCTTCTTCGGCGGCATTTCGCCGTCGCGGATTTGATCGAGCACTTTCTCCCAGACGCCCGAATCCGCGGCCATGTCCGAGACCGTGGCGAAGCGCTCCAGGTTCAGGTCGCCCTTTGCCGAATCCGCGTCATGACAATCGAGGCAATAACGCCCGAGCAGATGCTGGATGTCGCCGTGAATGGGCTCTGCGGCCGTGGCTCCGGTGAGAGTGCAGGCGCAAAGAAAAAGACAGCCTCGCATCATCGTCCGGACTCCCTTCCGTTCACCGTTTCGCCGAGGGGCAGCCATTCGCGCCAGCCGAGGATGTGCTCGCGGGCCAGACGCTCGCAGTCCATGGCCGTGCCCGTCTTGAAACAACGCAAGATCTCCTCGTGGGACTCGGCCGTCTGCTCCCTGGTGTCGAGCGCCTGATCCCGGTGCTGGCGATGCAGATTGCTGAGCCAAAGCTGCAGCTCCGAACGCAGCGAGGACCAGAGCTTGATCAAGCGCCGGTTCCGTGTCGCAGATAGAATCGCTTCATGAAAATCGAGGTCGAGCCGGGTGACGTCCTGCACTTTTGTCGCCCGGCGGGTCCGGGCGATGTTGCGTTCCAGCGCACGCACCTGATCGGCAGTCAGCGGGAACGCCTCGCGCGCGCCGGCCGGCTCCAGAAGCAGGCGCATCCCGTAGAGTTCCTCAAAATCCCGCGCCGTCAGTTTCTTGACCACCGTTCTCCCCGTCGGGGTGAATTCCACCAATCCCTCGCGCTCCAGGGAAGCAAACGCCTCGCGCACCGGCACCCGACTGACGCCGAGCCGTCTGGCGATAGCGGCTTCGGCGAGGCGGGCTCCGGCAGGCCATTGTCCGGCAAAGATTTCGTTGCGCAGACGATCCTCGGCGGATCGGGCAAGCGTCGCAGGGGTGGGAGTCATTTTGGTATACCAAATACGTCCCGCCATCTGCCCTTTATCGAGAATTGGGGAGGTTCCGTTTCCGCCCCGGTGCCATCCGGCAATCCAAGCTCACACCGGCAGGTCCTGGTAGAGCTTGGGGAAGTAGGTTTCGAGTACGTTGGCGTCGAAGACGAGGCTGAGTGAGCCTTTGGGTGACGGGGTGCTGAGCAGACCGGCGGCGAGGGCGTTGCGAATGAGTTTGGTGCCGGTGGCGGGGCTGACTCCGGCGACGCGGGCGGCGGTGGCACGGTCGATCTCGCCATCGATGAGGGCGGCCTTGAGGATGCGGCCGGATTGTTCCCGCGCCTTCAGGCTCCAAGTTGGATGGGCGATGTGCAGATGGTTTTCGATCCGGGCCGTGAGCGTTTTGAGCTCAAGCAGCGAGGCCATGAAGTCGATCTGATCCAGCATGCAGCGCAGGAAGAACAGGCAGAAATCCGCCAGGCCTTTGTCGGAGAGATTGCCGCGTCCGTCGAAGTCATGGAGCCTGCTCTGATCGGCGGTGCTGAGGTGGGCGTAGTATTCGCTCTTCAACCTGGCCAGGCCGCGGGAGATCGTCCAGAGGCCGGCACCGTCCGCTTTGCAGCGGATCAACCATGCTTGGGAATGGAGGCGGGCCACCCGGCCATTGCCATCGCCAAACGGATGAATCCAAGCGAGGCGATGGTGTGCGGCGGCGAGGGCGACCAACTGGTTGGTGGCCAGAATGCGATCACTGCCATAAAATTCATCGAACCGCTGCATGAACTCCGGCAGGGCTCCATGGTGGGGCGGTTGATGGTGTCCCACATCGACTTCAAAGTCACGCAGCTCGCCAAGGTTGATTTGGTATTTCGAGCCATCGTGCCGCTCTCCGTATTGAAGCTCCTCGGGCAGGCGGCTGTAAAACTCCCGGTGCAACCAGCCAATGAAATCGGCACTTTGGATGCGGAGATTCGGCTCCTGGTTCAGCCGTTCGCGCATCAATTGTTCCACCGCGATGTGGGAGCGGGCCAAATGCTGCTTGGCACGGTCGGCATCGTTGTCAGAAAACTCATCCCGAAGCGCCCGCTCGATCTCCCTCAGAGGGGTTTTGTGCCCTTCGATCAGGTTGGAGTAGTAGCTGTTCATTTCATGCACCAGCGCTGCGATACGCTGGCGTGAAATGGACGAAGGAATCATCCGGGTGAGGGCCTGAGAGCGTCCGATGACTTCCAGGGTCAGCTCCGCCAATTCGGGACGGGAAGCGCCAGGCAAGAGGGGCTCCATGGAAGAAGTTTGAGTATAGAGTTCGACCTTGCTCAAAACGGTTGTAGGGATTTAAAAAAAAGATGTACTTATAGGTCCAATTGAACCATATCAAGATCTACAATTGGATCCCTTAATGGGTTCGGTCGAGACAACTGAAAGAAGGTTTGGGGCGTGGGCTGCGTTGAGGGAGGGATGCCTTCTTCCTCCGTTTCTCGTCGTCGTTTGATTTCGTCCGCTGTCGTGGGTGCCTTGGGTGGTCCGGGGGTGGCTCGGGCATTGGAGGGTGGGGAGAATTCCAAGGTCTTTGTCGAGCCGGAACGGGAGTTGCCGATGGTTCGTGATGCGGATGTGATCGTGTGTGGGGCTGGTCCGGCGGGGGTGAGTGCGGCGATCACAGCGGCGCGGGCGGGGGCCAAGGTGCGGTTGTTTGAGTGGCGGGGTTGTCTGGGTGGGGTGTGGACGGCGGGTTTGCTGGGGTGGTTGATCGATTTTGATAAGCCGGGACTGACGGCGGAGTTGAAGCGCCATTTGACGGAGCGGGGATTGAACCGAGGGGGATCGGAGTCGAACCTTTGCTACGATCCGGAGGGGATGAAGCTGCTGCTGGAAGAGCTGTGCGCGGAGGCGGGGGTGATGTTTCAACTGCACACCAAGGTGAGTGCGGCGTTCAAAGAAGGAAATCGACTGACGACGATCGTGACGGAGTCGAAGAGTGGACGGGAGGCCTGGCGCGCGCCGGTGTTCATTGACACGACGGGAGACGGGGATCTCGGTGCGTTGGCGGGTTGCGCTTTTGAGATTGGGGAGGCGGAGGATTGCCCGTGCCAGCCGATGTCTTTGAATGCGTTGTTGGTTTGCAAGGATGTCGGTTTGTTGGGTGACTTTGTGCGCTACAATGAAACGGCGGAGGAGGGAAAATCGAATTCCGACAAGAAGGATCTGTTTCGCGCAGAGATCGAGAGGGCAGGCCATTTTCCCTCCTACAGCAAGCCGACGCTGTGGCAGATCCGGGACAATCTGCTGCTGGTGATGATGAACCATGAGTATGGGGTGAAGCCCTTCGATGCGGCGGCGGTGACGGCGGCGACGGTGCGGGCGAGGGCGGAGTTGCACCGGATCGTCAACGGTCTGCGGGCACTGGGCGGGGGCTGGGAGGGGCTGCAAATCGCGGCGACGGCAGAGCAGATCGGAGTGCGTGACGGGCGGCGGATCCGGGGGCGCTACGTGGTGAGTGCGGAGGATTTGAAAACCGGTGCGCGTCACGAGGATGGAGTGACGCGGGCGACCTTTGCGGTGGACATCCACGCGCTGAGTGCGGAGCACAACAAGAAGGCGGGCTACACCAATCGCGGCATCAAGACGCAGCCGTACGACATTCCGCTGCGGGCGCTGCTGGCCCGGGATGTGGAGGGGCTGATGATGGCGGGACGCTGCATCAGCGGTGATTTTATTGCGCACTCGAGCTATCGGGTGACGGGCAATGCGGTGGCGATGGGAGAGGCGGCTGGCGTGACGGCGGCGATTGCGGCCGCGACGAAGCGGCTGCCGCATGAGGTGGACTGGAAGGAGGGGGCGGCGAAGTTGGCGGCGATGAGGCAGCGGGGGTGAGCCGGGATTTTCGGTGGCGAGGTGGCGGGGAGGATGCTATGGGGCGGGAGATGCTGATTGATCAATTTCGACTCCAAGGGCGCGTGGCGCTGGTGACTGGCGGCAGCAAAGGCCTGGGCAAGGCGATGGCGCGTGGATTGGCGGAGGCGGGGGCGGATGTGATGATCGCGTCTCGCAAGGAGGAGGAGCTGAAATGGGCGGTGGAGGAGATCGGCGCTGGGCTCGATGTGCGGGTGGAGTATGAAGTGGCGGATCTGAGCCGACGCGAGGAGTGTGCTCGCCTGGCGGAGGAAACATTGCGCCGGCTGGGTAAGGTGGATATTTTGGTGAACAACGCGGGC
>JAGRPD010000047.1 GCA_020439875.1 Verrucomicrobiales bacterium | reverse complement strand
GGTTCGGGAGGCAACTCGGTCGAAACATCGAGGTGCTCGATGTGCAAGAGATCGCGCATCGTGTTGGCATACTCATAGCGTGTGAGGCGGCGCATGGCGACGCGTCCCTCGGCGAAGCGCTGCGCGGCGGCCGCTTCTCGCAGGGCAGCAGTGACCCAAGTGGCGATCTGTTTGCGACCCACGGCGCTCGGTTGGGCCGCCTTGCGAGGTGGCATTTCACCGAGATTGATTTGGTCCAGGACATCGCTCCACATCTCAGCATCGGCTCCCGTGACGACGTGGGGATCGAGTTGATCAAGCCGAATGTCCCCTTTTTGCTTCTCTGCGCCGTGGCAGTCGAAGCAATATTCAGCGAGCAATGGTCGGATTTCGGACTCAAAATCCTCGGCGCGAACTCCTGAAAGGTGCGGCCCGATGGCCGTCATCCCAAACCATGCCGCCAGCAATACGAATCGCTGGGGTAAGAGAGGAGATTCCTTGGCAGCCATGAATGAGGAGAAAAGTACGGGCAGCAGTTCAAGGATTCTGCAGGGAACTTCAGCTCGCGGCAAGGCAGGCAACCTCGCGTTGAAGGACGCTGCTTCGCCGTCTGCGTGTCACCGAATCGCCGTTTCAGCGCTTTGCTGCAGGCAATGCGTTTTTCAGATGCTGGTCAAACCACTCGATCTCCACCCGCGTGGCCTCATTGAAGCCTTCGCGATAGATACCGTAGTGGGTGATGCCTGGAATGACGTGGAGCTTCGTTGGCACGTTGCGTTCCGACAGGTTCTTGTGAGCGGATTCAACGATCGCATTGCTGCTCAGCTCCTCGTTTTCCGCCACGACAAACAGGGCGGGCACAGCGATCTGCGATGCCGCATCCAGCGCGCTGTAGCCGATGTTCTTGACGGGGTTGACGCGCATCTGGTCGTAGGCGGCCATTTTGCCGCCCATTTTGCCGGTCTCGATCGGCACCGGTTCGGTCTCGCCGCGTGCCTGCTTGGTGGCCAGGTCGTAGGCGTATTTCATCGCGGCGGGTGGGCGTGCGCCGCCCATGCCGGGCACCTGCGCGGCGACGCATTTCACCCGCGGATCATTCCCCGCCACCCATGTCACGAGTCCGCCGCCGTAGCTGCTGCCCCACAGACCGATTCGATTGGCGTCCACGTTCGGCTCGCCGGCGATGAAGCTGATGGCGGCGCGGATGTCTTCGGTTTGGTAGGCATAGTTCATCTGCCAGCGCAGGGCTTTCACCTGGAGGGTCATCTCATTGTTCGCATCAGGCTTTGGCTGCTGTTCCGTCGCCAAGAGCAGACTCTCGCTCTGTCCCCAGCCCCGATAATCAAAAGCAAGCACCACGTAGCCCTGGATCGCAAACAGCGGCGCAAGCCGGGCCTGCGTGCCGCCCTTCGTCCCCCCGGTGCCCGCGCAGAGCACGATGGCGGGCAGCTTGTCGTCTGCTGCGAGGTTCTTCGGCAAATAAAGATCACCCGCCATGCGCGTGCCATCGCTGAAGATCGTGACAGGACGCATTTCCACCGTGTCAGGCAGCGGCGCGCGCAGACGTTTGCCCTTGCCCTTCGGCGTTTGCGCGCTGGCGGATAAAGCGAGCGCGGCGAGCAGCAGGACGAGTACGGACTTCATGGTTGGAAAACCCCATGGGCACGTCCGGGTTGCGGCTTCGGTTTGTGACGACAAAACAACCTGCTGCGCATCCAATCGTTTTGATGCCTGCCATGGTTCGATGGGGCGTGGAAAAATGTCTGCCAGGGAGCAGCGCCGAAGCCCGGCTCAGAACGTAGCTAGATCTCTCCCGAGTCGAGCACCTGCGCGTGGAAAGCAGAACGGCGTGGACTTTGCAATAAAGGCCGCCCGGGAGCAACGGCGAAGCCCGCCTCAGAACGTAG
>JAGRPD010000527.1 GCA_020439875.1 Verrucomicrobiales bacterium | reverse complement strand
GATGACCCCGACGCCACCATCCACGACGCCCTCCCCCTCATCAACGTCTGGGGAGATGACCGCGTCCACAGCCTCGGCGTCATCACCCGCGACTGGAAGTACATCTACTGGCCCTACGGCGGCGAAGGCTTCGAACCCACCGAGGAACTTTTCGAGATCAGCTACGATCCGCTCGAACTCAGCAACCGCCGCACCGACACCGAGCAGCTCCAGCGCATGCGCACCGTCTATGATGCCGCCCTCGCCGACTGGAAAAAACACGCCGTGCCCTTTCACGACTACCGCCGCTTCGGCACCGTCTTTGATCGCAACCTCAGCTGGTCAGAAAAAGCCGCCGCCGCCCGTCCACCGCGCCATTCCGCCACGAAGAAAGGCGAGTGAATCGCGCCGCCTCACTTCGCCGCCGCTTCCTTCATTTCATCCAGATACGCCACCAGATTCCAAATCATCTCCGCCCCCAGCGCCTCCAGCTGACCCGCCATCGGCGTCCCATCCAGCCCCAGCGCGATGGTGCGAAAGAGATCCTGCGGTCGAGCACCGCTCTTCGAGTGCGGCAGCGTCAAATCCGCCGGTTTGATTGGAAATCCCCACGCATCCATCATCGGAGCCGCCTTCACCGCCGGCCCATCGCCCTTGCCCCCCGCACCATGGCAGGCCGCGCACACCTGAGCAAAGGTCGCCGCCGCCTCGGACGCGTGGCGCGTGCGCTCACTGCGGCGCACCCACCACTCCGGCAGCTCCGGCAGCTCCACTGCCGCCGCATAGTTGGCCGGATCTTTCCATCGCGGAGAAAAGCTCTTGATGTACGCGATCACCGCCCGCAGATCCCGATCTGGCATCTGCGTGAAGGCTGGCATCATCGTGCCCGACACCCCCTCACGCAGCGTCCGCAGCAGATCCGCATCCGTCGGCAGCTTGCCCGCAGGCGTGGTGCGAAATTTGAACAACCCCTCGCGGAAATTGCGCGGCTTCGTCTCCACCCCCTTCGCCCACTCCCCATCTCCCCGTCCCGTCTTCCCATGGCACGGCGCGCATTGCGTCTGAAAAACCCCACGCCCCTGCAAGTAGTCCGCCATCGACACCGGAACCGGTCCCTCCTGCGCCAACCCATCGCCCGCCAGCAGCAAGCAGGCGGCAGCGAGCACCAATCGTTTCAAAGCAATCATCACAAAAACGGAAGCAGCTTCAACCCAACGTCCATTAAACCTGCATTGCCTATGCATATTTTGCGAATTCTTCGTCGCCCGTCGCGCCCGTTGAAAAAATTTTCTCACCCCGTTGCAACCCCCACCCCCATAGCGGTGTTCTAGCGTGCGTGGCATCACCCGCACTGGGTCGTCGCCCATTTCAAACCCAACCTCCATATTCAAATGAAAACGATCTTGTTCGCCCTCATGGGCAGTCTGGCACTGGTGTCTCTCGGTTTGGCAGCCCCTGGCCAAGGTGACGGCAAAGGCAAGGGCAAGGGCAAAGGCAAAGGCATGCCCGAGTTCCTCAAAAAATACGACACCAATGGCGATGGCCGTCTGGACGACGCCGAGCGCGCCAAGATCAGCGACGAAGACAAAGCCAAGATCCGTGAAGCCATGAAGGGCAAAGGCAAGGGCCCGAAAGGTGGCAAGGGCGGCAAAGGCGAATAAAGCGTCCCGCTCCGATCTTCACTTCATCAGCGCCGTGCTGGGACCACCCCAGCACGGCGTTTTTTTGGGAGGAAAGATTCGTCGTCGTCCCAATCAATCCCGGTAGATTGTGGACGACGAATGGAACGACGATTGGGCTCGCCCCGTAGCCGCGTTGGTCACAACGTGGCGCGTCA
>JAGRPD010000526.1 GCA_020439875.1 Verrucomicrobiales bacterium | reverse complement strand
ATTGTTCACCGCGTGGCGGAGACTGAACGTCTCTCCCACTTCAACGAAGTCCTGATACCATGAATCTGATGCTTGCTGCCACTCGACTGCCGCTCTCCACGCTGCTGATAATTGGTGGTGCCGTGGCCTTTGTGATCATCGCCTGGAGCTATTCTCATTGGCGAGCAGCCGTAAAGGTTGCCTTTGTCGCCGTGCTGCTTGAAGGAGCTATCCGCAAATGGATCCTCCCCCAAGGCCAGGAAATGGTCTACTTCCTCAAGGACATCTTTCTGGTGGGGGCATACCTAAAGTTCTACCTGGCACCGGACCCCGACATCCGCGCCTACCGCTTGAAAGTTCCCGCCACAATCCTCTCGATCTGCGCCGTACTGGTCTGTTTTAGCGCCCTAAACCCCAACATCAACTCTGGAATCCTTTCCCTCTACGGCATCAAAATCTATTTCATGTACTTGCCTCTGACATTCATGATGCCATACCTGTTCCGAACGGAGCAAGAGATGACTCGTCAGCTCACTTGGTATGCACTGCTGGCGATCCCAATCTGTATTCTAGGCATCATTCAATGGCAGTCCGGGAAGTTCAGCATGATGAACACCTTTGCGGGAGATGCGGGTGACGAGATCATTACCGAACATGGTGCCACCGGCTTCGGATTTGGTGACAAGGCTCGAATCACTGGCACCTTTTCTTACATCACGGGGCATGCTACTTTCGTAATCTTCTTCTCAACACTCTGCTTGGTCCTCCTCTCGCTCAAGGAAACCCGCTTTAAGTGGGCCATCATTGGCGTCTGCCTCCCCCTTCTGGCGGGTAATGCCCTGATGAACGGCTCGCGGGCATCTTTGGTCACGCTGGCATTCGTGGGTTTCGGAATGCTTCTGGCTTCGACGACGGGCAGGATCGGTTCCTCAAAGCACTTCACAGTAGTGTTGATGACAGGAGCGTTGGCAGCGATTATGGGAATCGGCTATCTCTTCACCGAAGCGTGGACCTACTGGGAAACTCGCTTCGAGTTCTCTGGAGATAATCTCAAAACGAGGATCATTGACCATCCCTATTTCGCAATTACCAATGCGCTCGAAGACGGCGGCGGTTTTGGCTACGGCATTGGAACTGCACATCCGGCTACCGATGCGATTCGCAAAAAACTTAACTTGGGTTCGCCAGACGAAGCCGTGCCAGTTTACGACAACGAGCTGGGGCAGGTGCTTGTGGAACTCGGCATCGTGGGTTTTTGTGCTTGGTATTTGATGAGATTCGTTTTGGTTCTGCTCGCCTGGAACTCCTTCTTGCAATCTCCCCCCGGACCAGTACGAGCGATGTCACTGGTGGGTGTTCTCATCACCGGCCCCTTCCTCCTGATGTCGGTTGTTTACAACCACACCGCAAACTTCTTTATTTTCGCTTTGGCAGGATTTGCATTGATTCCGCTACTGGAGCCGACGGTTCAGCGTCGTCACGCTGCCGCTGGTAATCGGCCGAGCAATTCCCAGCCTGTCACCAAGGTGCGTGGCAGCCGCACCACTTATTTGGGTGGGCGCCGCAGCAGCAAGCCCATTCCTCCAACACACCGGTAGGCTCAAAAATCGCACGTGCTTGACCCAAAGCAGTCCATCGAATCGTCGGTATTGCCTATCTCTGTCATTGTGCCTGCGCACCAGCAGTGGGAAGCCCTGGTCAAGACCCTACTGATCATCGGTGAATGTCGGCCCGCCCCCAGCGAGGTTCTTGTCCACGTCGATGGCGGAAATTCTTTGATCCTTCATAATCTTAGCCAACAATTCCAAGAACTGACGGTTTTGACCTCAAACGCATTGCAGGGGCCGGGAGGCTCCCGCAATCTGCTGGTGGCGGCGGCGCGGCATGAATGGGTGGCCAATTTTGACGATGACTCGTTTCCTGCCCATCGCGACTACTTCGGGCGTATCGCCGCACTCATCGAACGGTTTCCTGAGACGGCGGTCTTCAGTGCGGCCAGTCATGCCGCCGAATGGCAGCGCATGTCCGTGGACCGGGTGGGAATCTTTTCCGGCTGTGGCTGTGTGTTTCGCAAATCCATGTTCGAAGCGTTAGGTGGATTTGTGCCACTGCCTGTGGCTTATGGAATGGAAGAGGTGGACTTGAGTTTGCGCATCCATGATGCGGGTGGAGTAATCCTCCACGATCCGCTGCTGCGAGTCCGTCATGAACCGCCGGAACGCCGACGTGATGATGATCAGATCTCCGCGGCCGTTCTGGCCAACACCTTCCTGCTGCCATGGCTGCGTTATCCGTGGCTTCTGATGGGCATCGGCTTGCTGCAGGGGCTCAGCCGCCTGCGCTGGATGCTCGCACGTGGCCAGTGGCGCGCCGTAGGGCGGGGCATCGCCATGACCCCTGGTCATCTGGCGGGTCACTCTGCCGAACGTCGTGCCGTGTCGACGTTGTCGTTGCTGTCGTGGTTGAAACTCCGCCGTCATCCCGAGGCAAGGATCGAAGCTCGTGCTTTTCCCGCTGGATGGAAGGAGGACTCCACTTGGACCCCATGACGTGGATGCCGTCATTCGCTCGTTTGTGGTTCCCCACGGGAAGGGTGCGACGTGTCTGGCGCGGACCGCTGGCGGGCATGCGTTTTGTGGTGATGCCCGGCATGGGGGCAACGTACGCCTTGGGGCAGGACCACTGGCATTTTCCGGTCTTTCAGCAGCACCTTCGCCCGGGGATGACGGTGTTCGATGTCGGAGCGAACTGCGGTCAGACGGCTTTGTTCTTTTCACGTCAAACCGGCCCGCAAGGGAAGGTGCATGCTTTCGAACCCGTGCCTCAGAATGCCGCGGTGTTGCGTCGGAACATGGAACTGAATCACGGCACCAATGTGGAAGTGGTGGAGGCTGCCGTCGCCGCCGATACACAGTCGCGCGCGTTTTGCTTCGATGCCGGACATCACACGATGGGAACGCTCGAAGGGGCAATGGTCAAACTGGAGGCCTGGCAGACGACGCTCGAGGTGACATGCGTGACGCTGGATGATTATGTCGACGAAGGCGCTCGTCGGCCGGACCTGATCAAAATCGACGTGGAAGGATCCGGTCTCGGTGTGATCGAAGGTGCGGCACGTCTTCTCGAAACGCATCGTCCGATGATCTACTTTGAACTGCAC
>JAGRPD010000525.1 GCA_020439875.1 Verrucomicrobiales bacterium | reverse complement strand
CGTCCGGTTTTGACATCCCACACCACCGCGTGCCCCAAC
Source organism: Verrucomicrobiales bacterium (assembly GCA_020439875.1). Lineage (GTDB taxonomy): Bacteria > Verrucomicrobiota > Verrucomicrobiia > Verrucomicrobiales > Verrucomicrobiaceae > JAGRPD01. The sequence continues at coordinate 1,750 of JAGRPD010000525.1, read as the reverse complement.
TTGCCGCCGCGTCCTCCGCCCATGACGAGCAAGGAGCCGTTGGAACTGAATTTCAGCGATTCGGCAAAACCTTCTTCATAGGGCAAGACTCCCGCCAGAGTACCCTGCTCGGTGTCGTACAGCAAAATTTGGCGCTGACCCCCCACCGCCAAAAGCGGTGCCCACGGGCTGGCCGCCATGGCCGTGATCGCCGTGGTGCGCGGCGTCACCAACACGGGCTCCAGCAAGACGTGCTCGGGCATCGCCGCTGGCCCTTCGGGTTTCCCCGCAGTCACATTCACCGCGAGGTCGATCTTGGGTTTCGTAGATTTTTTGGCGATGCTGGACTTCGTCTCTAGCAGACCGCCATTGATCCAGGACACGAGCAGATTCAGATCTTTTTCGCTCAGCGCCCCGCCCTCCGGCGGCATGAAAGGCTCCTCTTTTTTGGCCGTGGTGGTCCACAAGCGGCTGCCATCGGGATTTCCAGCATCGACGACCTGACCGCCGCCACCACCGATCATGGTCGCCGCGTAGGTGGTGAGATCGAGGTCGCCCTTTTTCTTATCGGGATTGTGACAGGAGAAGCACTTGTTCTCCAGCATCGGCTTCACGTGATCCTCAAACGTGACTTTTTCCTCTTCCGCGAAAGCAGAGGGCACCACCGCCGTGACGGCGATCAAAAGCGGATATCGAAGGGTCTTCATGGAAGCAAAGGCAAAATGAAAGAGTCAAACTCGGTGCATCGGCCTGTCCGATGCACCCGCTCGGACTCGGCGGTCTCTCTCTAACGGCTCAGATCAGTGGGTGAAATAAAACTCCTTGGAATTCAGCAAGGCCCAGAACAAATCTTCCAGCACCATCTGGCGTTTGTCAGGTGCCTCAGCGACGGCTTTTTGCACAGCGTTCCACTCGTCCTCATTCGGCATCCGCCCAAAGCAGCGCAGGAACAATTCCTCGACGATTTGGCGGTCCGATTTCTTCTCCGCAATCAGAGTGGTCACGACCTTGCCATTCTTGATCCGTTCGTGAGTGGCATCTCCATTCATCAGGTGCAAGGCCTGGGACAACGTGGGCTCCATTTTCACTTCGCATGAGCAGACAGACTCCCGCTTGGCACGGCCAAAGGTGGTCAGGAAGTAGGTCGATACCGCTCCATCCGCGATCTCCACCGCGCGAGCACCCAGCGGCAGGCCTTGGAATTTGTTAGGCGTCTCGGTGACCTGAGAGATGGCATCCAGCAGCACCTCGGCCCGCACGCGCCGCACTTGAGCGTGGGAGAAGTTCCGGGTGTCGGAGGCGTTGGATTCATTGACGATGGAAGACCGCTGATAGGTCTGGCTGGTGCAGATATCCCGCACCATTTTCCGCATGTCATAATTGTAAGCCACCAGCTTCGCGGCCAGCTCTTCCAACAGCGCGGGATTGGAGGGAGGGTTCGAGACGCGAACATCGTCCACTGGATCCACAATTCCCACTCCAAAGAAATGCGCCCAAACGATGTTGGCGATGTTCTTGGCAAAGAACGGATTCTCGGGAGAAGCAATCCAATCCGCCAACACTTTGCGGCGATCGTCACCGGATTTGATCTCCGGTACATCACCTCCAAGGAACTTGGGTTTCACGTTGGCTTTGGTTAGAAAATGCTTCGCTTCACCACTCTTGCGGTTGTACACGATCACCTCCTGCGGGTCATCGGTGCGTTTGGTGCCGATCTGGGTGAAGAAGGCGTTGAAGCCGTAGTAATCATCCATCGTCCAGCGATCAAACG
>JAGRPD010000524.1 GCA_020439875.1 Verrucomicrobiales bacterium | reverse complement strand
CCCCGTCCCCCCCTTCTCCGCCCCCTGGCGCTACGGCGACGTCCCACCGCAGGTGGAGTGACCTCAGGCCCCATCTGCGACTCTCCTAAGGCCGCTATCCGCATGGACATCCCACCTGAAACACTCGGCCGCATCGAGCAGGAGATTGCCAACAAAAATCCCAAACGGATTCTGCCTCAGGTCGAAAGACAACGCCGTCGTGAGGCCGGACGACTCCGAGCAGAAATCGCCTTCGCCTTGTTTGGAGCCTGCATGATTCTAACCGGCGTCTTCACCCACCTCCACCACTGGGCGCTCTACACCCTGGGAGCCTTCTTCATTCTCATCGGCACCCTCAACGCCATCGCCGCCTCACGCGAGAGACACTTCCAAACCCTCAAAGCCGCCCACCTTCAGACCAAGATCGCCGACCTCGATCCTTCACCTCACAACTGAGCCAAAAAAGCCGCGAACCGAGACCAACCGGTATTTTTCTTGATGGGTGCCAAACTCGACTCTCAAACCATCGCCTGTGGGAAATCAACGCCTTCGGATGGCCAGAAATCTCCACACCAAGAACATTCCTAACAAAGCGCCAAATGAGAGCCGTGACGCCCAATTACCGAAGGTTAGGCCGTAAAGGAGGGAAACAGCAACCACGACAACGCAGATTTCAACAAAAGCCACGCTGATAAATCCTGCCTGATAGCGCTGCCAGTTCTTCATAATTCGCACCCGTTATACCGATGAATCCACCCATCAACCCCGGCGAGGTCTTGCTGGAAGAATATCCGTTGGCCATGGGCGTCTCCTAGAACGCGATAACCCACGCCCTCGCCCCCAGAAAACAACAGTTGATCCACCACATCACCCCCGCCGCCGCCATCGCCCAAGCCAGTTGAGCTAGTATCACCCAAACGTCCCTACTGCGTTCAAGGCCACCAACGGCCCAGAGTTTTTGGGCCGCAACACCACTTCGAGGCCGATCTTTGTCGCAAACTTCTGAGAAGACGGCGAGGATTCAACAAGGAACCAGGCGGTGAGTCCTCCTTCATCGTCTCCGGGATGCCGCGTCCCCTTGCCATTCAGCCCTTCTTCTGCTTGGTTCAGGGAAATTCCGCATGCCTACCATTTATGACAACATCACGACTCCCTTCCTGGAGAACGATCACTGCAATGGTCTTCGTGACGCGCTAAAACTCGCCATCCGAGGCGATTTTTGTGTGGGCTATTTCAATCTCCGTGGCTGGCGTTCGATTGACGATGTGGTCGATTCCTGGCCATCCGAGGGGAAGCCACCCTGCCGTTTGTTGATCGGGATGAGCGTATCGCCAGACGAGGAACTCCGGAACCTGCTGGCTTCCGGCACGGATCAGACACGCCTCGACAACGCCACCGTTGTCAAACTCAAGAATCGCATGGCAGCCGAATTTCGCAGACAGCTTACTTTGGGCGCTCCGACAGATGCCGACGAGTCCGGGCTTCGCCGCCTCGCCCGCCAGTTGCGTGGTGGGAAGCTTCAAGTGAAGCTCTTCCTCAAACACCAGCTTCACGCCAAGCTCTACCTGGCTCATCGCAATGACACGATCAATCCAACCATTGCCTACCTGGGTTCCAGCAATCTGACCTTCGCGGGTCTTCGCAAACAGGGGGAGCTGAATGTCGATGTCCTCGACAAAGACGCGGCTGCCAAGCTCACTCAGTGGTTCGAGGATCGTTGGAAGGAAAACTGGTGTCTCGACATCACTCAGGAACTCATCGCCATCATTGAGGAGAGTTGGGCGGGGGACAGACTCATCCCGCCGCATCACATCTACCTGAAGATCGCCTGGCACCTGTCTCGTGACGCACGGGACGGCATCAAGGAGTTCCGCCTCCCATCGGATGTGGGCGCTGACTTGCAGGCATTTCAAATCAAAGCCGTCCAGCTTGCCTGCCGTCACCTCAACAAACGTGGCGGGGTGCTTGTGGGCGATGTGGTCGGGCTTGGAAAGACCCGCATCGCCTCCGCGATTGCTCGTGTGATGGGGGACGACCACATGCTGGAGACACTCATTCTGTGCCCGAAGAACCTGAAAAAGATGTGGGAGGACTACGCCCATCGCTTCCAGTTCCGGGCGCATCGCATCGTTTCTCACAGTGAGGTGCTTCGTGACCTCAACGATCAGTTCCCGAGGTACCGCCTCGTCATCATTGACGAGTCTCACAATTTCCGTAACCGCGAGGGCCGAACTTACCAGGCCATCCGCGCTTATGTGGAGAAGAATGACAGCAAAGTTGTCCTCCTCACGGCCACGCCTTACAACAAGACCTACCTCGATCTCTCCAGCCAGCTCCGCCTCTTTCTGCCCGAGCAGCAAGACATTGGTATCAGGCCGGAAAACCTCCTGCGGGAAATGGGGGAGGCGCAGTTCAGCCTCAAGCACCCCAACACGCCGCCCGCTTCCCTCGCCGCGTTCGAGTGCAGCGAGCATTCTGACGACTGGCGGGAGATCATGCGGCTGTTCATGGTCCGCCGCACCCGCAGCTTTATCATTCGAAATTACGCCGAGCAGGATGACCGCACCTCACCGCCTCGCTTCTTCATTACCTTGCAGGATGGTACCCGAGCCTACTTCCCTGTCCGGCATCCCAAATCGGTGAAGTTTCGATCGGATGCCGATGATCCCGCCGACCCTTGCGCCCGCTTGTTTCGGGATGCGACGGTCAGTATTATCAACGGGCTGGAGCTTCCTCGTTACGGCCTCGCCTTGTATTTGAAGAAGACGCTCCCGACCGATCTTCCACCCGGCACGGCCAAGCTCACCGATGACCTGACGCGTGCTGGCAAACGTCTCAAAGGCTTCTGCCGCACCAACCTTTTCAAACGCCTCGAAAGCTCCGCCGCTGCCTTTCAGTTGTCCGTTCACCGGCATGTGCTGCGGAACTACCTCTTCCTGCATGCTCTCGAAAACAAGCTGCTCATCCCCATCGGGCAGCAGGGGGCCGAGTTGCTCGATACACGCTTCGCCGATTCCGGCGATGGAGAACTCGACCTCGATGAAGAGCAACTCGACCTGCCAGCCATCGGCACGTGGGATGAGTCCCACTTCCGCGCTGCTGCCGCTGATCTTTACCAACTGATCGCATCCACCAAGTCGAAGGCCTTCCGCTGGCTCTCTCCTGCGGTTTTCAAGCCCTCGTTGGCCGCTGATCTTCGCAACGACTCCGCCGCCCTGTGCGGCATCTTGAAGGAAACCACGGCGATCAATGCCTCCAACGACTACAAGCTCCAGGCGCTCATTCAGCTTACCCGCAATGACCACCCGGAGCGGAAGTTCCTCCTTTTCACCCAGTTCGCGGACACCGCGCTGTATCTCAAAGAGCAGCTTGATGCGGCGCTCGTCCCCGGCGTGGACTGCGTTACGGGTCAGTCGGAGAATCCCGCCGCTCACGCTTGGCGCTTCTCACCGGAGTCGAACGGCAAGCTCAAGGACTACCCGCACACGAAGCAAACTCGCGTGCTAATCGCCACCGACGTGCTCTCCGAAGGTCAGAACCTCCAGGACTCCTTCTGCGTCATCAATTATGACCTGCCTTGGGCGCTGATCCGCCTCGTCCAGCGTGCAGGTCGTGTGGACCGCATCGGCCAAAAAGCAGAGGACATCTTCTGTTACTCCTTCCTGCCTGCGGAGGGTGTGGAACGCATCATCGGCCTCCGCCGCCGCCTCACCCAGCGCCTGCGTGAAAATGAAGAGGTCGTCGGCTCCGATGAGTCCTTCTTCGAGCAACAGGCCTCCACCGATGAAGAAGGCCTGCGGAATCTCTACGACGAGCAAAACGGCATCCTCGACGAACCGGAAGACGACGAGGTGGACCTCACCTCCGAGGCCTATGAAATCTGGTCGCAGGCCACCAAGAATGATCCCGCGCTGCGAAAGACCATCGAGGCGCTGCCAGATGTCGTCTATTCCACCAAGCTGCACACTCCCGACCCCGAGCATGTCCAGCTCACTCCGCCCGGTGTTCTGTCTTACATCCGCACCCAGCAGGAAAGCGATGCGTTACTGTGGTTTGATGAATCAGGGAAACTCGTCACCGAATCTCCGGTCCGCGTCCTGCGAGCGGCTGCTTGTGCGCCAGAGACCCCTGCGCTGCCGCGCCAGCCCGGGCACCATGAGCTGGTGAAAAAGGCGGTGGAGACCGTGCAGGAGGAGCGCACCCATCAGGCACAGTCCGGTCGTTTGGGCCCGCGCCGAGGTGCCCGCTACCGCACTTACGAGCTGCTCCAGGATTACCTCCGCCATCGCCAGGGCGATTTGTTCCTCACCGACTCCCTCCGCGCCGCCGTGCAGGCCATCTACGACCACCCGCTGACCACCGAGGCCGTTGACAAACTCAACCGCCAGCTCCGCACCGACATCAGCCTGGATGCCCTCGCCGAAATGGTGACCAATCTCCACCGCGATGACCGTCTTGTAGTCGTGAACCTGCATGACGCCAGCCTCAAAGAGCCACGCATCCTTTGCTCACTCGGGCTGGCCTGCGGAAACACTACCGTTCTCAACACTCATGCCTCATCCTGATTCTTGGCTTCGCAACAGTCCGACTCAACGTAGCGTCTCGCACAGTGATGCCGAAATCTGCGTGAATTGTTGGTATTTCGTGGATTCCACCGGCATCGTTCTTCGCTTGGCGGCTAAAGGTTATGCGCTCTCAGGCACAGATGCGGAAAAGCTGGCTATTCTGAAAGCTCTCTCCGGAACGGACCACCTCACTGCGATCCATGGAAAAGTGCCATCTAAGTATGTTCTCGCAACGAGCGAGGGCGAACTGCACGGTGCCGTTCCTGCCGAAGCAATAGCTACTGACCCGATTCCCGTGTTTGATGAGCTGTTTCAGGCCGTCAACGATTCGCTCCCTGATCTGATTCGATCCGTCGATGACAACTATGAAAGGTTCACAATGGAGCTCACAGAGCCGTTTCTCTGGGTTCTCACGGTTGTCTTTGAAGCTCCCGATGGCACTCTCATCGCCCGTGTGTCCGACTGAGCCCCCCATTTACCCTCGATGCCGCGCCTGAATCCAACGTCCGCTCGTTCAAAGCTCCAGAGCTTCCGCTTCGCCGACCTCTTCATTGAGGATCTCGGCTGGAATCAGCCGGCCTCGCGCAAGGCCATCCCGGTGGAGCATGAGGGCACAGCGTGGAAGGCACAGGAGATCGCCCAGCTTTCCGGCTTCCGCGTGTTTGAGATCACGCCAGCGGATGCCGCCACGCCGCTGCCGGATGCGAAGACCCAGCAGGCCATCTGGAAGCGCATCACGCTCGAAAGCGTGGAGAACATCCTCATCTTCCTCGATCCACGCCGCACCCAGTCCCTCTGGCTGTGGATGAAGCGGGAGGAAAAGCGCCACGTCGCCCGCCGCCACACCTTCCTCAAAGGCCAGCCCGGTGATCTGTTCCTATCCAAGCTCTCCGCCCTCGTCGTGGACATCGCGGAGCTGGATGACCACGGCAATCTCCCCATCACCGAGACCGCCAACCGCGTCCGCGCGGGTCTGGATGTGGAAGCCGTCACGAAGGCTTTCTTCCGCGACTTCCAGTCGGAGCATGAAAAGCTGCTGGAGGAGATTCAGGGCATCAAAGACGCCCGTGACCGCCGCTGGTATGCCTCCGTCCTGCTGAACCGCCTCATGTTTATCTGGTTCCTCCAGATGAAGCGCTTCCTGGATGGTGGAGACGTGGCCTATCTCCAGAAGAAGCTGGAGGCCGCGCAGGAGGCGGGAAAAAACCAGTTCTACTCCCACTTCCTGAGAGATCTCTTCTTTGAGGGCTTTGCCAAGCCGGAGTCCAAACGCCAGCCCTGTGGGCAGGTGCCACTCGGAGACATTCCTTATCTCAATGGCGGCCTGTTCCTGCCGCATGGAATCGAGAGCCGCATCGAGACCGATGCCCT
>JAGRPD010000523.1 GCA_020439875.1 Verrucomicrobiales bacterium | reverse complement strand
ATCCTGCCGCCCGCAGGGTGTGCAGGAGGCAAATCCCGCATAACCCGGCGCGCGCTGCGGATCGGTCTCTGGGGAAAACAAGGTCAACAGCGGGCGCGCGCCTTGGCTTCCCGGTACCAGCACCAGCGGGTGCAGCCAGCAGGTCAGCGGCTTGTAGTGCCAGGGGTGTCGCTCCAAAGAAACGGCCAGTTTTTGCCAAAGGCAGCGATGTTCTGCGTCCAAAAACACGCAGCGCGTGGCGGGGAAGTGGGCCGGGAAATCCACCGCCAACTCCTCGGCTCTGGCCGCTCGAGTCGCGGTACGGCACGCCCCACCGGGACGCACATCCGGCACCAGGGCGTCTTTCATTTCGCCCTCCCAACCCAGTGCCCGCAGCGATGCTGCATGCTCCGTGGCCGTTGCAATCAGCACCGCCGCCTCACTGGCGGAGAGTCGTACCCCATCATGGCAGCAGGTGGCACGGCAGTACGTCAGCTCGCAGGGCTGCAACCGCTGCTCAAAGGCGGCGTGATCCAAAGCCGCCTCCCGCACCTGCACGGCCAGGTCGCGGATGGCTTCAAGATAGACGGACAGATCGGACATCGCAGAAAAGGAAACGATCCACCTTAGCGCGCCTCACACTGCTGGAAAGGCCTGCCTTTTTCCGGCGTTTCACCGCCTATGAGGTCGTTCTTTTTGTCGCTGTCCGTTTTGTTTTTGGCCGCCGTCACCCTGCGGGCAGAGCCACTGAACCTGCTCATCATCACCGTCGATGACATGAGCTGCGATTCCATCGGAGCCTACGGCTGCCCCGTGCCTGACACCACGCCCAACATCGACAAGCTCGCCTCCGAGAGCTTCATGTTCCGCCGCGCCCACGTCGTCGTCGGCAACTGCTTCCCCTCCCGCAACGTCATGTGGTCCGGCCTGTATCCGCACCATTCGGGCGTCGAGGGGTTTTACCAAGTGCCGGATGCTCAGCACGATCACCTCGTGGATGTCGTCAAACGCGCCGGTTACTTCACCGCCATCCGCGGCAAGGTCAGCCACTCCACGCCCTACTCCCCCTACGCCTGGGATCTCAATCTCGACACCCTGCCAGACGGCACCAAGCCTCACATCAAAGATGCCGCCAGCTACGGTGCCTCCACCGTTCAGGGCATCGAAGCCGCCCGCGCCGCTGGCCAGCCCTTCTGCCTCATGATCAATGTCTCCGACCCGCACAAGCCCTTTTATGGCGAAGTCAAAGGCGGCAACGATCCCCACGTGCCCTCCCATGTCTTCACGCCCGAGGAGGTGGCCGTACCGGGTTTCCTCTTTGATGACCCTGTCGTTCGGGAGGAGCTGGCCCGCTACTATTCCTCCGTACGCCGTGCCGATGACGCTGTCTTCCAAATTCTCAAAACCCTCGAAGACATGGCGGAAAAAGATTCCACCGTCGTGCTCTTCCTCTCCGACCACGGCATGCCGCTGCCTTTTGCCAAAACTCAAGTCTATCATCACAGCACCCGCACGCCCCTCATGGTGCGCTGGCCCGACGTCACCAAGCCGGGAGCTGAGGATGACGCCCATATGGTCTCCGCAGTCGATATCCTGCCCTCCCTCGTCGAGATCCTCGGCATTGATCCACCGAAAAACAAAATGGATGGCCACTCCTTCGTCCCCATCCTGCTCGGTGAAAAACAAGCTGATCGCGACTTCGTCATCAAAGAATACAACGAAAACGCCGGAGCCTCACGCGACCCCATGCGCGCTGTGCAAACTCAGGACCTGCTCTACATCTTCAACCCCTGGTCCAACGGCGAGCGCGTCTTCGCCACCGCCACCAACGGCACCGACACCTACCGCCGCATGAAGGCTCTCGCGGAGGAAGGAGACTCCGTCCTCGCCGCCCGCCACGAGCTTTATCAGCATCGCGTTCCCGAGGAGCTGTATCAAATCTCCACCGATCCCGACTGCCTCCACAATCTCATCGACGACCCCAAATACGCCAGCCAGTTGGCCGATCTGCGTCGCAAGTTGGGGCAGTGGATGAAAGACTCCGGCGACCATTGCCTGGAGGCCTTCGAACATCGGGATGATCCCGCCGCCATGGAGGCCTACGTTCAGCGCAAAGAAGCCGAGTCCGACGCCCGGCGTGCCGCCAAATCCAAAGGTGGAAAAAAAGGTGCCCCGCAGGCCAAAATTTTCCGTTTCCCCACACCGGAATCCGTCGTGCCCGGCCAGGCCGTCACCCTCACCATCCCCTTTGAATTGCCCGAAAATCTCAGCGAGACTCAGCTCTGCGTCTCCCTGAAGGAGGGGGATAAAAAAGGCCGCCGTCTGGATCGCGAAACCCTCATCCTCACCGGCAGTGGCAAGACCGAGGTCACGCTCGACGTGCCCGCCGATCTCAGCACAGATCAAGTCGTCTTCGCCGCCTGGGCAGGACCCGACTTCGAGCGCAGTCTGCAGTACGTGCAAAAAGCCGCCGCCGTGAAAAAGTAACGCCACGTCAAGGAAGGCGCGACTCCGGAAAGATCGAGCTGCGCCTGCGCTGACGCTGGCGAAAAAGTAGCCTGGCTTTTCAGGTTAGACTCCGCGTGGGAAAAGGTCGATGCGCGAAGGCGCACCCCGATTCACACGAGGGCGCGGAGGTTTCACATCTCGTTTCGGAGTCGATCCACTCCTGCTGCGACCAGCCCCGTGGCCAGCTCGGGATCGTAGCGGGCGATCTCATACGCCAGCCATTGCAGCTGACTCTCCCGCGCCCAGATGGGGGTACGGTTTTCCCAAAGAGGAATCAGGTCTGGTAAAGGCTGGTCAACAGCCGACCCGACAGGCGTGGCAGCGCCAAGTGGGGAGGTAGCGGTCATAGAGTGGATGGGTGCGATGGTGTGTGTGTGGAGGGAAAGAGAAAAGGAGAGGTTTCAATCATCCGCGACGCTGACCTTGCCGCCTTCGATCTTAAACTTCCGACGCTCCAAAGCGCCCGTGTTCAGCATGTCATCGATTGCCTTGCTCAGGATGAATCGCACCGCTTCTTGGGCGCTGCAGCCGAAGGTGCCTTTCGTGGTGAGATCTTCCAAGTACACCTTGATCTGAGGCGTGACGGAAATCGTCAAGCTGGTGGAATCAAAGTTGTTGGAAGGGCGTGCCACGGCGGAGAATTAAAACTCGATAAAAACCGAGTTTTAATTCTCCATAAGCCTGGGTCAAGTTTTTGTTGGGTTATAATCGCAAAAAAACGCGATTATTATAACCTTAATAATTAAGTTATTTTAAATATTTAAAAGAGTGAAGAGTGTCTTGAGTGGCACTCGAAATCGAATCACCCCAGGCAAGGAAAGACTCACACACCTCCGACTTTCATTCCCCCATCCGCTCCTGCACCTCGACGTCGAGACACTGCTCAGAGTGTCCTCAAAGCCTTGAGCAGCCATCCGCTTCAACGGGGCCGCACTTGGGGTTCATCCGGGAAGTTGGTGTGGAACCATCCGAGTCAGGATGGGGC
>JAGRPD010000522.1 GCA_020439875.1 Verrucomicrobiales bacterium | reverse complement strand
GCATCAGCTCATTCTCTCCTCAAAGCCTCCTCCTGCGCAGCGCGGTCGATGCCCGCGCCCACAGCATGCCGCTCCGCCGCCCGCTGTAGGTGGCCGCAATGAGGCCACACGTCTTTGAGACGCGAATGAATCCGCTGCGGCATCAGCTCCCCCCACACCCTTGTCGCTCGCGCCCTGTCCAGATCCCAGAGCCGTCCTGCATTGCGGTTGACCCCGCGCCTCCTGTCGCTAGCCTGCACGTCTTATGGATCACGTCAGACTCGGTATCGTCGGCCTTGGCAACATGGGCAAAGCCCACCTTCACAACATCCGTTCCGGCAAGGTGGAAGGGCTCAAAGTCACCGCCATTTGTGAAAGCCACGGCGTGCTTCCGCCGACGCAAGACGGCGAGCACGCCTACACCAATGTGACCGAGATGATTCAGAGCGGCCTGATCGACGCCATCCTCATCTGCACGCCTCACTTTTCCCACACCAGCATCGGCATTGAAGCCCTGCAAGCTGGCCTGCACGTTTTGGTGGAAAAGCCGATCTCCGTCCACAAAGCCGATTGCGAGCGGCTCATCGCCGCCCACACCGACAAGAGCAAAATCTTTGCCGCCATGTTCAACATGCGCACCAACGGCACCTTCAAGAAGCTGAAGGACCTGCTAGAAAGCGGCGACACGGGCCCCGTGCGCCGCATTCACTGGGAGGTGACGGATTGGTTCCGCACCAATTACTACTACGCCACCGGCGGCTGGCGCGGCACCTGGAAGGGGGAAGGCGGCGGTGTGTTGATGAACCAGTGCCCGCACAATCTGGACCTCTTCCAGTGGATGTTCGGCATGCCCCAACGCGTGCGTGGCTTCTGCCAGTTTGGCCGCTTTCACGAGGTGGAAGTCGAAGACAACGTGACCGCTTACCTCGAGTACGACAGCGGCACCACCGCCACCTTCATCACCTCCACCGGAGAAGCGCCGGGGCAAAACCGCTTGGAGATCACCTGCGAGCAGGGTCGCATCACTGTGGTGAACAACCAAACCATCGAGTTCCGCCGCAACCGCCAGCCCATGAGCGAATTCTGCATGACGGCCGAGGCCGCCTTTGCCATGCCGGAGTCCTGGAAGATGGAAATTCCCGCCGCTCAGTCCGGCGGTCAGCATGTGGAGATTTTGCAAAACTTCACCAACGCCATCCTCAAGGGCGAAAAGCTCCTCTCTCCCGCTGAAGAAGGCATCCACAGCGTCGAACTGGCCAACTCCATCCTCCTTTCCACCTGGCTGGATCAGACCATTCAACTACCGATGGACGGTGCCGAATACGAACGCCTCCTCATCGAGAAGGGCGAAAAAAGCACCTTCCAAAAGACCAAGGTTGTGGCCAAAGCCAGCAGCGACGATTTCGCCAAAAGCTTCCGCTAACGCCAACCCGTCCGCGCTGGGCAGGTGGGAGAACGTCGATTGTCGAACACCGATTGCTGATTTTGAAGGGAATGCAGCGACTTCATTCGCATCCCAAAGGCATGTGGCCTCGCTGCGGCCACCTACAGTGAGTGGCGGTGCGGGTGCTGACCGTCAAACCGCACACCGTCCCGCTCTCCCCGCACCATGGCTCGACTCGGGA
>JAGRPD010000521.1 GCA_020439875.1 Verrucomicrobiales bacterium | reverse complement strand
TCCTACTCTCTTTGGTGCCGAGCCCCCAGTATGATCACGCCAGCTTCCCACTGATCATCACCGCCCTCGATCTCAACGACCAGCCGCTCACTCGCGTGACGCCTGACATCACCCTCTCCGCGTTGGACGCAACGGAAGTCGCCATTCCAGTCACTCCCACGACTGCCCCAGACTTCGCAGGTCACCTCTGGAACGGTGCCGTGCGCGTCACCCAACCCGCCACCGGCGTCCGCGTCCGGGTCACCTGCCCCACCGCCACCGCCGAGACGGAGGCCTTTGATGTGTTAGCTGGACCGCGTTTGGCTTTTTCACCCTCCAGTCTCGCCGTCACCGCACCGGCCGGCGAAAAAGTCGCCGCCACTGTGACCCTGAGCAACACGGGCAATGCCGCGCTCGATTACCAAGCCACCACCGCCGTCGGAGCCGCAGCCAGTGCTTCATCGACTTCTCCCCAGCGCCCGGCCTCCACGCCAGGCCTCGCCGCCGACGCCGCACCCGCTGCCCTGGAGGATATCCTCGCTGTTGTCAACGGTGGCTACGCCGAAGTGACGTCTCTGATTCCCAATCGATATGATTTCCGCGATGGCGTCACCGGCTTCTCGATCAACGATGGCGGCAATGACATGTATGACGACGGCAATTTCCTCCACACCGATCTCAGTGCCTCTGCCCAATTCATTGCTTATTCAGACAACGCCGTCACCTCCGCTGCCGCTCATCTCGGACCGACGGGACGTTACTTCACTCGCAAGCAACCAGGGCTCTTCGTTTTTGCGGCCGATCTCGATGGCGCATCGATGTTTGAAATCGTGGGCAACCTTGGAGCAGACGGCACGGGTCAGGTCGATCAAACCAAACTCACCACGGTGCGGGATGGCGTGACCTGGGCGGGTTTTGTCAAACGCGTGCACTCCGCCAATGACCCCAGCGTCAACCACCTCATCATCACCCCCGATCAACCCAGTCTAACGCACGCCATCTCCCTCAGCACGGACTCGGATCAACACACCATCGCGGGCCTCACGGGGCAGACCCGTCTCTATCACCTGCTGTTTGCCTCGACCTATGGAGGTTATATCAACGACGCCACGATGCAGACCCTGTTTGAGACCTTCCTGGACCTCACTCGAGCCGCAAACTGGCTCTCCGTCCATCCTGCTAGCGGTCAAATCCCCATTGCCAGCTCGACTGATCTAACCATCACCAGTGACGCCGCCGCCTTGGAGCCCGGTGTTTATCCCGGAGCTGTTTCCCTCGCCTCCACCGATCCCACGGCCCAACCTCCACCTTCCATCCCAGTCACCTTCACCGTGACCAGTCCGGTTCACCATTTCACCTGGGCACCCTTGACGGGTCCTCTGCAAGACGACACGGCTTTTACCACGAGCCTCCAGGCAGAAACGGAAGCCGGACAGCTTGTGAGCGACTTCCAGGGCACCGCCCAACTCTCCGCTCGCGTCGAGACCGCCGACGCAATGGCATCCGGCACTGGCAGTGCGGCCGTCAATCCCCCCTTCAATGCGGCCTTGGCGGACTCCCGCATGCAGGCCTTGTATCTCCCCTCGGAGATCGGCCCCGCACGACGTCTGGTGGAACTTCAAATTCCGGTAACTTCCAGCCCCAACCAAACGCTGCGCCAGTTCACGATTCGGATTCGACACAGCGATCTAACCGATTTCAGTTCTACAGCGGATGCCGCGTGGATCAGCTCGGGATGGACCACGGTGTATCAAGCAGACCTGCCACCTCCCACTGTTGGCATGCTGAGCCTGCCCCTGACCACGCCCTTCGACTACAATGGCAGTCAGTCCCTGCTGGTGGACATCAGTTTCGATGGACTCACCATCGGCTCGGGCGGCGGCAGCCTCGGTACAGTCACCTCCAGCCCCCGCATGCTCAGCGCCACCGCCGCCAACTCCCAGGGCGCTCCCGCCTCCTGGACCGGAAAAATCCCCGCACCCATCGTGACCTCGCTGATCCCAAACATCACCTTTGTCGGGCATCGTTTGCTACCCGTGAGTCCGTCCAGCATCACCTTCACCAACGGCACGTGGTCGGGCTCGCTCATCCCTCTCGAACCCGCCTCCGCCGTGCGCTTCCAAGCCGAACGATTCAGCGGCACCCGCCACGTCATCGGTCTCAGCGATGGGGTGGAGATCCAGGCCATCCCCGTTCCGAGCCTTGATCCCGAGCCTGCCTTTACCTCCGGCATGGAAAACACCCTCACCTGGGACATCAGCTTGGGAGGCGAGTTCCGTTTGGAGCGCGCCACCTCAGCGGACTTCTCAGACGCCATCTCCTCCCCCTGGATTGCCATCGGCAGCCACACCTTCACCGACCTCAACGATGGTCAGACCTACTACTATCGTTTGCACCGGCGTCAGCCCGCTCCCATCACCGATCTAACACCTCTCGGAAGCTTCAGCGAATCCACTCCCTCCGCTTCAGTCAGTTCCACACAAGATGCCTCCGCCCCTCTCATCACCAGCGAAATTGGCGATGGACGCACCTTTTTCACCCTGCGCGCTCAGCCCAGCCTCAGCGGCACCGCATGGGATCTATCCGGCTTAGATTTCGTCACCATCAATGACGAGACCGTCACCACCAGCGATGCCTTTGCCAACTGGTCGCATTCCCTCACCCTCGCCCTGGGCAGCCATGCCTGCACGCTCAACGCCACCGACCTAGCCTCTCCCACACCGAACCATCTGACCTGGAATTTCACTCTCGAACGACTCGCCGACGAGGATGGCGACGCACTCCCCGGCTTCTGGGAAGATGCCCATGGTCTCTCCGATCTCAGCGCCTTGGGAGACGACGGCACCTTGGGCGATCGCGATCTTGACGGCATGAGCAACCTTCTGGAGTTCGCCTTCAATCAATCTCCCATCTCTCCCGGAGCTTCCCCATGCCGTTGTGAAACCCTCATCAATCCCGAAGATGGTCAGTCGTACTTCCAGTTGCGCTATCCACGCCGCATCGACAGCATCGACCTCCGCTACCGCGTCACCGCCAGTCTCGACGCCAG
>JAGRPD010000520.1 GCA_020439875.1 Verrucomicrobiales bacterium | reverse complement strand
TCGTCTCAATCCTCGTCTCAATCCTCGTCTCAATCCTCGTCTCAATCCTCGCCTCAATCCTCGTCCCAATCCTCGCCCCAATCCTCGTCTCAATCCTCGTCTCAATCCTCGTCTCAATCCTCGTCTCATTCGATCCCGGAGATTGGGACGACGAATGCGCCAACCCGTAGCCACAAATTGCCTTCGAAGCACCGCACCTTTTCAGCGCCGTCCCAGACGTGCCTGAATCTCGCGCGCCTCTCTCAGCGCCTGCTTCACGTCCGATCCCAGCACCGTGAAATGCCCCATCTTCCGTTTCCTCCGCGCGCATTCTTTCCCGTAGAGATGCAACTTCGCCCGAGGATGCTCCAGCACGGCAGACCAATCCGGAGCCTGATCCTCCGTCGGCCACACATCTCCGAGCAGATTCACCATCACCGCAGGCGTGTGCAGCCGGGCCTCTCCGAGCGGCAGCCCGCAAATCACCCGCATCTGCTGGTGAAATTGGTTGGTCTCGCAGGACTCGATGCTGTGATGGCCGCTGTTGTGCGGGCGCGGGGCAATCTCATTGACCATCACGCCCCCGTCGGCCGTCACAAACATCTCCACCGCCATCGTCCCCACGTAGTCCAGCCCCTCCGCCACCGCCCGCCACAACGCCAGCGCCTGATCAGCAGTCGCAGGCTCGACCCGCGCCGGGGCGATCGTCACGTCCAGAATATGATCCGCGTGCTCATTCTCCACGCAGCCATGCACCGCCATGCTGCCGTCCATCCCGCGCGCACCGACCACCGACACCTCTTTCACAAACGGCACCCACGCCTCCACCACCGCATGCGCACCCTCAAACGCGCGCCACGCCTGAGTCAGATCGGTCTCCGCCGTCACCTTGCACTGCCCCTTGCCGTCGTAGCCGAAGGCCGCCGTCTTGATCACGCAGGGCCGCCCCAACTCCTCCACCGCCGCCTGCAGTTGCGCCTCATTTTCCACGATGCGAAAAGGCGCGCAGGCGATCCCTTGATCCCGCAAAAACAGCTTCTCCCGCTCACGATGCTGCGTGGTGAAAATGGCCCGCCTTCCAGGACGCAGCGGCCGCCGCTCGGCCACGGCTTGCAGGCAGGCATCCGGGATGTTTTCAAACTCCGCCGTCACCACCTCCACCTCCGCCAAAAAGCGATCCAGCAGCGCCGCATCCGTGTAGCTGCCATTGATCTCCACATGCGCCAACTGACCAGCGGGAGAACCCGGCGGCTCATCCGTCAGCACCACCACGCGATACCCCGATCGCCGCGCCTCCAAGGCCAGCATCCGCCCCAATTGACCTCCACCGAGAATCCCGATCGCCGCTGGCGGCAGTACCACATCCATCCTGTCCATGAATCGCTGAGCCTCCCAGTTCGATGTTTTTCCGTTCACACCAGTTCCGTCTGGCTCGCCATCACCGCCTCACGCTGTCGCTCGCGGAAGGCCTCCAACGCCGTCTTCAAAGCCGCATCCTCATTGGCCAGCATCGCCACCGCAAACAAGCCCGCGTTCTTTGCCCCAGCCGTGCCGATCGCAAACGTGGCCACCGGCACGCCTCCAGGCATTTGCACGATTGAATACAGCGAGTCCACCCCGCTCAGCGCCTTGCTCTGCACCGGCACGCCGAGGACCGGCACCGTCGTCATCGCTGCCGCCATCCCCGGCAGATGCGCCGCCCCTCCTGCCCCAGCGATGATGCATTTCAAGCCCCGCTCCGATGCCGAACCCGCGTACTCATACAGTAGTCCCGGCGTGCGATGCGCGCTGACCACCTTCTTTTCAAACGGCACGCCAAATTCCTCCAGCACCTCCGCCGCAAGCTTCATCGTAGGCCAATCGGAGCTGGACCCCATGATGATGCCCACCAAAGGCTCTCGGGTCGGGTTGGATTCTGTCATGCGCTCACCGTGCGCGGGCGGCGCGCCGCCGTCAACCGCCAGAGCCACGTTTCATTGCAGGGCCGAAGCATGGGGAACTCAAAAGAACGGATCGCCACCGCAGTAGGTGACCACACGCCAATGAACCTGCATCCCTCCTTCAAAAATCAGCAATCGTTGTTCAGCAATCAACATTCA
>JAGRPD010000519.1 GCA_020439875.1 Verrucomicrobiales bacterium | reverse complement strand
TGCGATTTTTTGCCGTCGATCTGATTGAGATGCAGGTGCAGCACCCGGCGGATCTCGTCCACCACCTCCGGGGTGTGCAGGCAGCTGTGGCCATAGGGCACGATTTTTTCGGACCGTGCGTCGTCCAGATGCGCGCTCCAGTACGGCACCACGCCATCTCCGCCGAGCGGGCTGTCATTGCGCCCACGGTCTCCCACCACGCTGTGAAATGTTGTGGTCATGGGGATCTCGTTGAGCGCGGCGAAGAAGGGATGTTCCGGAGACAGATTTTCCACACTGCGCGTGCCAAAGGCATCAAACTTCAGCAGCACGGGATTGAGCGCGCTGAGGCTGGTGGCGGAGAGGTTGACGAGCGTGACGGCGAGGTCTTGTGGCAGATGAATGAGGCGGATGGCCCAACGCACCACCGCCCAGTCCGCGATCCGGCTGCCGCGGTGGGGGGTGGAGATGTAAAGCACGCGCTCAATGTTGGGATCCGCGTCGAATTGCAGTGCCCGCGTCAGGTCTCGTTTCGTGTTGGAACTGAGAAGGAGGCGGTCGGCTGGCACCCGGAAAAAGGCATCCCACAGGGTGTCTCCTGAGTCGATGACCTGCATGCGGCTGAGCAGGCCGCCCATGCTGTGACCGACGAGGACGGAATGCTTCATCGCCTCGTCGTCGCCCTCTGGATCAAAGTGCTCTCGCACCTTGGTTAGGGACGCGCGCAGGTAGGCGGCGGAGGCGGGGATGGGGAGGCCCGTGGGATACAGGAAGTACCAAATCTGGTAGCGCTCGCGGAGGACAGGATCGGAGTAGATGGCGTTGATCGCGTGATGCCAGACGTGTGGGTCAGACTTCAATCCATGGACAAAAATCACGGGGATCTGATCGGGACGGTAGGCGTTGAGCCGATAAACCTGCGCGTCTTTGATGAAGGCACCGGGATTCAACAGACCTCGGATCGCGTAGTGAGTCAGCGTGTGATTGTCGAACCCCAACTCGACGGCGGCCGATAGATCCCAGGCAAGAGCCAATGGACGCTTCGTCCCAGGGAGCGTTAGCTCGCGCCGCATGCGGGTGTTCACCATGTGGACCTCGACGGGGATCGGTTTGTCAGCGTCCCAGGAGCGGGGAAATTCCAGCACGATCGTGGCCGGGTTGACGAGGCCGACGGGCGGCACAAAGGGCAGTTTTTTCTGAAGCTGCGCATCCCGCTCCCGCAAGGCTACAATGGGCAGACCAATGCCGGATCCTCCGACGGGTTGCTTGCACCTGCGCAGTTTGACTCGACTGGCGGGCCGCAGCTCCTCATAGACGTTGACGGGAAATTCGGTTTCGTAGTTTTTGGACGGCTTCAAATGCACGTCAAAGGCGCGGCCCTGCCACTGCATCAGCGTGTGCTCTTTCCAGGTCTCCGGCGTGCCGTGCTGCTGCCAGTGTTTCAACACGTTGGCCACGGCGTCGTTGTAGCGCTGCAAAGCCACGGGATCCTCTGGATGGCTGAGCACCTCAGGCCAAGCCGCCCGGGCCTCGTTGAGAGCCATCGCCGCGCGATCCAGCGGACGGTCCGCCTTCGAGGTGCCGTCCGTGGGTCTGGAGGTGGAGCATCCCGAGGTGACAATCAGAAAAACAAACGCCAGGGGAGCGAGAACGCGGGGAGCGGGGAGAGATGGCATGGTGGGGCGGAAAAGGAAAACGCGCCGACCCTAGCGGATATCTTCTGGTCCTGCACGAATTTCTGAGGGGCCAACCCCCGATTCTCGCAACTTTTCCAGCTCCAA
Source organism: Verrucomicrobiales bacterium (assembly GCA_020439875.1). Lineage (GTDB taxonomy): Bacteria > Verrucomicrobiota > Verrucomicrobiia > Verrucomicrobiales > Verrucomicrobiaceae > JAGRPD01. Next base: position 3,336 of record JAGRPD010000519.1, on the reverse strand, counting down.
AATCCTGTAAAATCAAGGCTTGGAAACTGTGTTGCTGTGAAATAGTTCACTTCTCCTCCGCCCCGCGAGGGCAAGGTCGCCCTCATGACGCCTCCCGCCTTCCCCCCCCATCCCACGCCGAAGTCGTGGCGGAATTCTTCTTGCGCGCATGGCGCAGAGGCGGTGAGCTGACGGCATGTCTCTTTCTTTGGATGCCCTCCGTCTCGCAGCCGCGCAGTCGCCCACCAACCTGCCCTTGCTGATGCTGCTGGCAGATGCCTGCCTGGCGGACATGCAGGTGGATGAGGCCCGCCAGACGCTGGAGCGCGTGCTGGCGCTGGAGCCGCGCCATGCGCTTGCGCGGGTCGGTCTGGCCCGCGTCGCGGTGCTGGAGGGCAAGACTTCGGAGGCGGTGGTGCGGTTGGAAAAGGTGCTCGAAGACGAATCTGATTGCGGGGAAGCCATGGTTCAGCTCAGTCGATTGCTCGTCACCGAGGAGGGGGAAGGGACGCGGGCAAGGCAGCTTTATCAAAAGGCGTTGGAGCTGGATCGCTCCCTGGCGGATGAGGCGTTGGAGCGGGATCTCAATCAATTGCCTCCCGACAAATATCCGACCAACGCGGAGGCCGGCGGCAAGCGTGGGGGCGTGACAGCAGGCGGAGACTTCATGGAGTCGTGGGAGGATGAAGACCATGCGCCGCGCGGTGGGGCGGCGTTTGATTTGGGCCTCTCCGACTTTGAACGGCCCAAACTAAAATTCAGCGATGTCGGAGGCATGGAGGATCTCAAGGAGATGATCCGCATGAAAATCCTCTACCCCATGCAGCACTCGGAGCTGTTCAAGGCCTACGGCAAAAAGATGGGCGGTGGCGTCTTGCTCTACGGCCCTCCCGGCTGTGGGAAGACCCTGATCAGCAAGGCCACGGCGGGTGAGATTCAGGCGAACTTCATCGCGCTGGGTCTGCACCAGATCCTCGACATGTGGATCGGTAATTCCGAAAAACGCATGCACGAGGTGTTTGAACTGGCTCGGAAAAATGCGCCCTGCGTGTTGTTCTTCGACGAAGTGGATGCCCTGGCTGCCGACCGCCGAGACCTGCGCCAGAGTGCGGGAAGAAACCTCATCAACCAATTCCTCGCCGAGATGGATGGCGCGGAGGGCGACAACGAAGGCGTGCTGGTCCTGGGTGCAACCAACGCCCCCTGGCACATCGATCCCGCTTTCCGGCGCCCCGGTCGATTTGATCGCGCCTTGTTTGTTCCGCCGCCCGATGCGGAGGCGCGTGCGGCCATCGCCACCGTGATGGCGCGGGGAAAACCGATGGCGGGATTTGATCCCGTGGCCTTGGCCAAGAAGACGCCGGATTTTTCCGGGGCGGATTTGAAAGGCGTGTTTGATCTGGCCACTGAAACCGTGCTGGAAGAGGCGATGAAGACGGGCAAGCTCGTGCCTCTGACCACCAAGCTGCTCCAGCAGGCCGCGACTCGTCACAAACCGACGACAAAAGCGTGGTTTGAGAGCGCCAAAAACTACGCCATGTATTCCAATCAGGCGGGTTTTTACGATGAGGTGCTCCAGTATCTGGGGCTGTTGAAAAAGGGAAACTAACCTTCGATCTGGCCGACCATCATGCACAGCGAGGATGCTCAAAACGGTCTGGACGTGGCAGGCGCGATGCGGCGCGGCATGCTCTGTCTGGAGCAGCGACGCTACCCCGAAGCGGCGGATTTTTTCAAACTGGCACTGGCTCAGGATCCGAATTCCGCAGATGCCTACATGCATCTGGCCCTGTGCTGGATGCGTGAACCGGGCAAGGAGAAGGACGCCGTGGATGCGGCGCGCCGCGCGGTGGCGCTCGAACCCGAGCACGGTGGCCTCCATGCCATCCTGGCGCTGACGCTCACCAACATGGCGCGGGATGGTGAGAAGGCAGTGTTTCAACAAGCTCTGACCGCCGCCCAAACGGCGATCAGCCTCGCTCCCGATCTGCCGCTGGCGCATGGCGTGGAGGCGCAGGTGCTGCTGCGGTTGCAGAAATTTCCTGAAGCGGAAGCCGCCGCACGCCGAGCGCTGGAGCTGGACCCAGAGGATACCGATGCCACCGAGATGCTCTCCAGTGCGCTGCTGCTGCAAGGCAAAACCGCGGAGAATTCGGGACTCGTGGACTATCACCTGCAACGTCACGCCGATGACGATGGTGCCCACTCGGCGGCAGGTTGGCAGGCGCTGATGCAGGGTCGCCATCAGGAGGCCAATCAACACTTTGCCGAGGCCTTGCGGCTCAATCCCATGAGTCAAAACGCGCGAATGGGACTGGTGGAGTCCTACCGCGCCCGCTCGCGCATTTTCCGTGCGCAACTGCATTTCACCCGCTTCATGAGTCGCTTCACGGAGGGCAAGCAGACGATGATTCTCCTGGGGGGATTCATTCTCTATCGCACGCTCTACGCCACGCTCAAGACCTCGTCTCCTGGTCTGGCTTCCATCCTGGCTCTGTGCTGGTTGACGCTGGTTCTGTGGTCCTTCCTGGCGCGCGGACTGAGCGGATTCTTCCTCTTGTTCGATCGGTGGGCCCGTCTCTCCCTGACACGGCGAGAGTTTTGGGAAGGGCTGGTGGTCGGCGGCATGGTTTTCGTGGCATTGTTCGGCATTGTCTGGACCCTGTTGCAGCGGGATGCCGACGGGATTTACGTGAGTTTGAGCGTTTTGATCGCCGCGACGACGAGTGCCAGCGCCTTTCGAAACGATCACTATTGGGGCCGTTACCTTTACGGAGCGGCGGCGGTCTTGAGCGGTGTCGGCACGCTTTACGGTTTCTTGGCCTTTGTCACCGGATGGCCACTGCCTGGTGCTGGGTTGGCTCTGGGTTTCGGCTCGTTGATCGCGGTCGTGTTCACCTGGGTGGCATCGTTCCGGATCGGCATGGCATGATGCAAAGCGCGCTTGGGTGGTCGCCAAAATTCGCTACATTGCAGCCATGGCAAAAATCATCCTCGGAGTCACCGGATCCATCGCCGCGTATCGCGCGGCGGACCTCGCCAGCCAGCTCACCAAGGCGGGTCACAACGTCACCTGCGTGCTCACCCGCGCGGCACTCGAGTTCGTCACCGAGGCCACACTGAGCACGCTGTCGCGCAATCCGGTGATCAGCGATTTGTTTGCGGAAAAAAAAGGCTGGCAGCCGGGGCACATTCAGCTCGCGGATCAGGCGGACCTGCTGCTCATCGCTCCCGCCTCCGCCAATTTGCTGGCGGAGATGGCAGGTGGCTTCGCCGCCGATGCGCTAACCGCCATCGCGCTGGCGACGCGGGCACCCATTTTGATCGCTCCAGCGATGAACGGCAAAATGTGGCAGC
>JAGRPD010000046.1 GCA_020439875.1 Verrucomicrobiales bacterium | reverse complement strand
CTCACGTCGGCGGCTACGGCTTGCGCGCATCGACCATCGTCGTCCCAATCCTCGTCTCAATCGATCCCGGGGAGATTTTGGACGACGAGTGGGACGAGGATTTGTCTCGCCGCATCGCAGCGAATGGCAGGTCGTGGTTGCTCAGCTCCCCCTGGCCGCTCCATCACCGCGAGGCCATGCGCTGAAACACGCGCGGGACGGGCTGCGCTTGCGCGGCTTTTTTCTTGGGCTGGGGCTTGTCGTCCAGATTTTGATGCAGTTCCACCTCCGTCACGGCGGAGTTGACACCGCCCTCGGGCACCTCCGCTTTAGCCACCCAAACCAGGGCGTTGAGCACGGTGCGGCGGAAGTCGTCATTGCCCCAGTTGAGGTGAAAGTGCCCCCCGGTGAACCCGAAACCGCGGCCGCCGTCGGGTCGTTCCACCGTCCACATGACCGCTTCTCGATGGCCTTTTTCCGCCTGGACGTGAGGGTAGGGTCCCTTGGGATACACGTAAGGTCCGTCGCGGGTGGCATCGGAGGGTTTGGCCACCAGGATCGGCACAAAGGTGGTCCCTTCTGCCTTCTCTGCGTCCACACCCTCCCCCCAGGCGGGTTGAAAGCGCATGTTGATGTACCATTCGTCCTCGATGGTGAAAGGCTTCACCCCGCGGGTCACGGGATGACTCGGCAGCTCGTTGAAGGTGGGCGACCAGATCGGGTTGCAAGAATAACCGCCCTCATAAAAGCCTCCGAGCCAGCTCAGAAATTGCTTGCCAGCCTGCTCTGGCACCACCTCCACGCCGTAGTGCATGCAGGCAAATCCCACGCCCCGATCCACCAGCTTTTGCAAGGTGGCCAGGTGATCTCCCTGCACCGCTGGATGCTTGCCGCCACCGTCGGCGTAGATCACCACGGCGTCGGCATCCTCAAAGGTGGTCTCATCCGCCACCCAGCCGTCCGAGTGCTGCTCCACGACGAGGCCCGGCACCTCGGCCAAGCATTTTTCCAGCAGCAGGGTGCCGGCGCGAAATTCATGCATCAGCGGCGGGTGCGAGGGCTTTCCGGCGATGAGCACCAGCTTGCGCCGACCGTCTGCGGTGGCGGCGGGACTGGGGACCAGGGTGAGGGTGAGCAGGCCCGCGATGAGGCCCAGGCTGATTCCGCGCGAGGTGAGGAGTGATGCTTTCATGGGGTGAATCAAAGGAGGGGATGGATGAGCATTAGCGGGCCGGTTTTTCTTCCCATTTGCCGGAGCGCATTTCCTCCTGCCAGGCCTTGGGTTTCACGCTGACGTCGCTGTCGTCCTGGTACTGCGTGCGCAGGTCTTCCAGCTGCTTTTTCAAATCGGCAATCACCTCCTGCTCGGCGGGATCGGGATAGCGGTTGGTGAGTTCATCGGGATCTTCCTTCAGGTCATAGAACTCCCATTCGTCGAACTGATAAAAATGAATCAGCTTGTACCGCTCCGTGCGGATGCCGTAATGCCGGGGCACCATGTGGACGCTGGGGTACTCGTAGTAGTGGTAGTAGATGGATTTGCGCCAGTCGGGCGGGTTTTGCCCCTTCAGCAGCGGCACCAGGGAGGCTCCCTGCATGTCCGCCGGGATGGGGGCACCGGCGATGTCCAAAAAGGTCTCGGCATAATCGAGATTCTGCACCAAATGGGTGTCGCGAGAGCCCGGTTTCGTCACACCCGGCCAGGCTGCAATGAGCGGCATCTTCAGCGACTCTTCGTACATCCACCGCTTGTCATACCAGCCGTGATGCCCGACGAAGAAGCCCTGATCGGAGGAGTAAATGACCACCGTGTTTTCATCCAGGCCGAGTTCCTTGAGAGTCTCCCGCAGGCGACCCACGCTCTCGTCCACGCCCTTGATGCAGCGCAGGTAGTTCTTGGCGTAGCGTTGAAACTTCCACCGCACCAGGTCATCGCCATGCAGGCTGGCTTTGTGGAAAGCCTCATCCTTCGGTCCGTAGGCATCTCTCCAAGCCTTCAATTGCTCGGGCGTCATGCGCTGCATGTTGGCGTAGGCGGAGCGATCCTGCCGCTTTTGCGACGGCTCAAAGGCAAAGTCGGGGGTGAGATCGACAAACAGGTCAAAATTCAAATCCATGTGCCGATCCACCTCCAGCTCCTGATGGCGAGCGGGGGGCGCGTTGTCTTCCCATTTGTCAAACAAGGTGGCGGGCTCCGGGATGGTGACGTCATCGTAGAGATGCAGATGGCGCAGGGCGGGCATCCAGTTGCGGTGGGGTGCCTTGTGCTGAACCATCAGCATGAAGGGCTTGTTGGGATCTCGCTCCTTCAGGTACTTGATGGCTTTGTCGGTGACGATGTCGGTGCAGTAGCCGGGCACGGTTTCTTTGCCGGTCGGGGTGATGAAGTCGGGGTTGTAATACAGCCCCTGGCCGGGCAGCACGGCCCAGTCGTCAAAGCCCTGCGGTTTGCCTTGCAGGTGCGACTTGCCGTAGAGCGCAGTTTGATAACCTGCCTTTTGCAGGAGCTTGGGAAAGGTCTGCTGATTCCAGTCAAACGAGTTCCCATTGTTCATGAACCCGTTTTTGTGGCTGTGTTTTCCCGTCTGGATCACCGCGCGGCTCGGGCCGCAAATGGCGTTGGTGCAAAAGCTGTTTTCAAACACCATGCCGTCCGCAGCCAAGCGATCGATGTTGGGAGTAGGATTGAGCGCACGCAACCAGGCATCATAGGCACCAATGGCGGAGGGGGCGTGGTCATCGGTGAAGATGAAAAGGATGTTGGGCTGAGTGTCGCGCGCCTGAGACGGCGTCAGCAAGGCACAACTGGCAAGGAGGAGGAGGGATCGAATCAACTTCATGGGGCAAAGAGGTCTTTGGGGGTGCCGGAACAACGTAACCGGAGGCCCGAGTCTGTGCGCGGATCTCCAAGTTTTTGCCAAGTGGCTCGGCGCTCCGACGGTCGGCATCCGCCCCAAAACGGAGAATGCGAACCCGCAGGTCCGCATTCTCGAAGGGGAAGACTTTTCTACCCAGATGCCGTTTAGGCCAGCATCTCGCTGAGGATACGGCCACCATTGACGATGTCGATGGGGCGCACGCCTTCGGCCACGATGCGTTTCTCGGCGTTGATGCCAAGCAGACGGTACATGGTTTTGGAGAGATCCTCGGGCCCGACTGCGTCGCGATCCGGCTCGCCACCGAGGGCGTCGGAGGCTCCATGGATGTAGCCTTTTTTCACACCACCACCAGCCAGGGCGACGGAGAAAACCCGCGGCCAGTGGTCGCGACCATTGGTGCCGTTGATCTTCGGCGTGCGGCCAAACTCGGAGCTAACCATGACCAGGGTCTCATCCAGCATGCCGCGCTCTTCGAGGTCGGTGATGAGGCGGGCAAAGGCCTGGTCAAACGAGGGGGCTTGGCCATCAAAGGCACCTTTGATGTTGGAGTGGTGATCCCAACTGCCGTAGTTGACGGAGACCATGCGCACGCCGGCTTCCACAAGGCGACGAGCCAGCAGGAAGCGCTGCCCGGCGGTATTGCGGCCATATTCATCCCGCAGTTTGTCGGATTCCTTGGCAATGTCGAAAGCTTCAATGGCCTGCTTGCTGCTGATCAAGCCGTAGGCCGCGTCGTAGAAGCTGTCCATGGCGCGGATGGCGTCGGATTTTTCCACGGTCTTGAAGTGGGCGTCCACCGACTCCAGCAGGCTGCGGCGGCGGTCGAAGCGGGAGGCATCCACGTCCTTCGGCACCAGCAGGTCACGCACGGAGAAGTTTTTGTCTGCCGGATCGCTACCCAGAGCGAAGGGGCCGTAAGCGCTGCTCATGTAGCCGGTGCCCTGCTC
>JAGRPD010000518.1 GCA_020439875.1 Verrucomicrobiales bacterium | reverse complement strand
CACCAATCCGCGAAGTCGGGTTAGGTCGAGACGTGCCCGGGAGCCCAAGTGCAGGTACGCCGCCAATGGAATCGCGATTGGTGGGACTTGGCGAGATGGTAGGATGCCATGGTCACTTCCGCAGTGGTGCTGGACAAACTCGTGGACTCGCCTGGCGAGATGAAAGAACATGCCCTGCTGGTGTTGATGGAATCTCTGCCCCATCTCGAACACATGGGTGAGTTCGACTCCATCGTCGGCGTCTCTTTCGCTCACAAGCTTTTGCCCTTGCCCTCTGCCAATGTTCCATGAAAACCCTGCCAGACGCATTCTTCGAAAACGCCCCGGAATACGGCGACTTCGGCACCATCTACCAATACATCCACTGGCACCTGGACCGCGCCAACGAACTCGGCCTCAGCATCGGGTGGCCGGAATCCGTCCTGGCGCTGGCAAGGCTGCCGAAGGTCGATGAATACTTCGAAGAGGACGTCTTCTGGACGCTCTCCGATCAAGCTCTCGCCGATAACCTGGAGCGCGCCGAGAGAGATGCCCGTCAAGCCGCCGCCGCCAAAGCCGCCGAACTCAAAAACGCGGGACTCCCTCCCGATCAGCTTGAGGCGGAAATCAACAAAGCCTCCCAGGAAGTCATCTCCCAACAAAAGGAACACAACGGCAAGCTGCGCTCCTATCGCAACGGCTTGCTCTACATCCTGCGTGCCACCGGTCACCCGGAGGAAGGAGCCGAGGTCGAGAATCTCTGGCAGAATCAACACGGAAACGAAGCCCTCCTCGGGGCACTTCGAAATAGAATCTACAGTCGAGCCTTCGACATCGCCACCCACGACTTCGTCAAACAGCACAAGGACGACCTGCAGCGCCTCAGCAAACTCACCGACAGGTCAGGGCCTGAAAAACCCAACCTTGTGAGTCCGAGGAGACCATTCCCGATCCGCACCGTTGCCTTCACTTCAGACGGAGAATCCCCCCACGCCACCATGCTCCACCCTCCCTTCGAGGCGACCTATCGCAGTCATTGGGAACTATCCCACCCCTGCGCATGCACCGTCCGGAACTCCGTGCGGTTGACATTTTCCCGCGCCTCGCAGCGCAACTGGCACCCGATCAACAAGCTCTTTGACAAGTTTTATACGCGGGAAGCTCTGGAGACGATCGCCTCCTACTTCCCCTCCGTGAAGCTTTTCAAATCAGAGAAAGCACCCTTCACTTTCCTTACCGAGGCAGACTTCAACAACGCGCAAGCACCGGTTTACGCCATTCCCCAAATCTTTCTCAACTACTATTACTGCAATGCCTGCGGCAGCGAGTACCTCTGCCGCTACGCCGAAGGCTTGCCCATGGAGCCCTGCCGCGAAGCGCCCGCTGGCCGCCCCGGCAAACTCATCGTTCACGAAATCACCCAGTTCCACTCCGCTCACGGCAGCTCCTTTCTCAACTACATGGACAGCCAGCGCACGACGTCCGCCTGATCCGCATCGCCCGTCGGCCAAAGGTCCACGGACGCCGTCGCGAGACTATCCCAACACGGGGATGGGTGACTTGCCTTTCGAACCGGCGACGTAGAGGCCGATGTCGAGATTCAGACTGATGGAATCGCCAAGTTCGAAAATCGGGTCTTGGTATTCCATCGCGGGCAGGTTGCGGTGAAAACCACCTTATTCACCGCAGAAATTGCGGAGAAAATTGCCTTTGTGGTGAAAAACTGTTACAATCACCGCAAAAAGAGCGGAGATTATGGGATACATTCACGAGCTGGCCGACTGGCCGAAACTGACATGGGACGCTGGAAAGCTTTCGACATTGCTGGCGGATGTACGGCATCGCCAAGGGCGTTTGCTGGGAAGAATGGAGGGGTTGGGGTATCGGCTTCGTTCAGAGGCCAAACTTTCCACCCTGACGGCGGACGTGGTGAAATCGAGTGCGATTGAGGGTGAGAAGCTGGACGCTGAAGAAGTGCGCTCTTCCATTGCCCGCCGCTTGGGATTGGAACATGCGGGAGCGGCCGAGGCCAGCCGCGACGTGGAGGGCATCGTTGAGATGATGCTCAATGCGACCCAGAACTATGCGAAGCCGCTCACGAATGAACGATTGTTTGGATGGCACGCCGCGCTGTTTCCAACAGGCAGGAGCGGCATGCACAAGATCACGGTGGGGGCATGGCGTCCGGTCGAGGTCGGTGCGATGCAGGTGGTGTCAGGACCGATTGGCCGCGAGAAAGGCCATTTTGAAGCACCCTCTGCCGACAGGTTGGATCATGAAATGAACCTGTTCCTTGAATGGCTCGAGGCCGCCAACGGTGTCGATCCTGTGGTGAAGGCGGGTGTGGCTCACTTTTGGTTCGTGAACATCCATCCGTTCGAGGATGGCAATGGTCGCATTGGCCGTGCGATTGCTGATCTTGAACTGGCGAGGGCGGATGGCACGGCAGAACGATTCTACAGCATGTCCTCGCAGATCGAGACCGAGAGGAAGGAATACTACCTCCAACTGGAACGCGGACAGCGGAATGGACTCGATGTCACGGTCTGGCTTGAATGGTTCCTGGGCTGCCTGGGCCGCGCGATCACCCAAGCGGATGAAACGCTCTCGGGTGTTCTGCAAAAAGCTCGCCTTTGGGAAAATGTGAATCAACAGCCCGTGAATGACCGGCAGCGCAAAGTCATCAATCGGCTGCTGGACAGATTTGAGGGCAAACTGACTTCTTCCAAATATGCGAAGCTCGTGAAGTGTTCCGAGGACACGGCGCTTCGCGATATTCGATCACTCGTGGAGCGGGGTGTCTTGATCAAGAACGAGGCCGGAGGCCGCAGCACCAGCTACATGCTGGCGCTGGATGCGACGGCAGACGGACAGGAATGCTGAAGGGCAAACAAGTGAAACTCACGCCAGCGCCTCTTTGCAATACCGCACGCACTTCGCGACTTCCTTCACGGCGTCGGAGCCTTCGGGGATTTTGTATTCGAGTTGTCTGACTTCGTTCCCCAGTCGTTCTGAGAGAAACCGCAGAGGCTTGGGATCCTGGCGACATGGAATTGCAAACGCATTGCCAACCCCGGTAATGCCGACCATATTCGGATGGTGAATGGGTCGCTAGGTTTGCAGACCTCGCAGCTCACAACCCCTTTCAAACTCCTGGAGGCAATGACATGAACTCGACAACTTCACACGACGACGGCCTTGAATGGCTCCGTGAAATCCGACGCAACATCGCAGCCAAGTTCGGAAACGATCCGCATCGCCTCGGCGATCATCTGCGCGAGATGGAGAAACTCCCACAGTATGCCCACCGCATCGTGCGCGTCCGCAAAGTGCTCGAACCCGTGAAGCCCTGATCCCCAAACTCGCCAGCGGCCAGCGTCCCAACATCATCGACCTGATCAAAAACAAGGACATGGCGATGGTCATCAACACCCCCAGCGGCAAAAACACGCGCGAGAATGAGGTGAAAATCCGCACCGCCCCGATGCAAAATCGCATCCTCATCATGACCACCCTCTGCGGAGCCGATGCCGCGCTGAAGGCGATCAATTCACTGCAAGTGAGTGAATTGCAGGTGAGGGCGTTGCAGGAGTATCATAAATGAACCCGCTGAGGTGGTCGCAAATTGCGACCACCTCTTTCCCAATCCATGAAACCGTCCAAATCCATTGAGTCGATCATCCTGACCATTCGGGGGCAAAGAGTGATCCTCGATACAGACTTGGCCGAGCTTTATGGCGTGACGACCAAGCGGTTAAACGAGCAGGTGAAGCGCAACGTTGATCGCTTCCCAGAAGATTTTGCCTTCCGCCTGAGCGGCGAGGAGAAACTGGAAGTAGTCACAAACTGTGACCACCTCGCCAAGCTCAAATTCTCGCCTCAAAATCCCACAGCTTTCACCGAACACGGAGCCATCATGGCAGCCACGATCCTGAATAGCGCAGAGGCCGTGGCGATGAGTGTTTTTGTCGTCCGTGCCTTCGTCAAAATGCGCGAACAACTCGCCGCCAGCGCTGAAATCATGAAGCGCCTCGCCCGGATTGATCACAGTCTACTGAAGCATGATCAGGCGCTGAGCGTCATCTGGCAGCAAATTCAGCCGTTGCTTGCCCCGCCTCCAGCTTCTCCCAAACGCCGAATCGGGTTCCATCCATGAGCGACGAACCCAGACCAGCAATTGATCCAGTCGCGGCGATTCTTGGAAAGACCGGCCCAGGAATAGACATGGAAGTATTCTTGACCAACGAGCCAATTCATTCGCGACAGATGGTTCGCGGTGTGTTTCGCCCCCTGGCCAGGACACCGACGCTGACGAAGGCGTCTGCTTTCGTTAATACTGTCTCTACGGAGGTCGGGTTTCCCACAGACATTCACGACCATTGTGCCAATCCGAAGTGCGAAGGGGTAAGGCGGCACGAGCGAGATGACGATGAGAAGACCGAACCGTATCACGTCCTCAGGAGTCGCTACTACTACGTCAGCTATTTGTGCACTAACTGTCGAATAGAAACCAAACTATTTGGAGTTAAGGTAGAGGTGGAAATTCCATCTCGGTCCACGTCAGCATATTGCACCAAGATCTACCAAGAACCTTCATTCGGTTCACCCATACCAAAGCGGCTGTTTGCGTTGATCGGCCAGGACAATCGCGAACACTTCCTCCAGGCTCGTCGTGCAATTGCGCGCAGCCTGGGCATCGGAGCGTATGCCTACTACCGGCGCATCGTGGAAAACACGAAGTTTGATCTCATCTCTGCCATTCTCGAAGTTGCCAAAGTAACCAATGCACCTACTGAGCAGATTGAACTCTTGGAAGCGGCAAAGCAGGAGAACCAGTTCTCGAAAGCGATGGACATGCTTAAAGGTGAAAACACGATTCCACCTGTCCTGCTGATTGATGGCCATAATCCCCTTGCTTTGCTCCATGATCTCTTGAGCGAGGGGATTCATCAGCTTGGTGATGCTGAGTGTTTGGAGCGTGCCAAAGAAGCAGAGGTCATTCTTTCTGAAATTGCCGAGCGGATGCAGATTGCATTGACTGAACGGAAGGCAGTAAAAGCGGCCATCAGCAGCATCATGAATCGCAAAGGGAAGGACAAGGATTAGATTGACGCTTGCCGATATACTGCCGCGAGGACACATCGAAGAATGGATTCGCGTTCCCGTGTGTTCTTCCCCGCGAGTTTGTCGCATCGGTAAGCTATACAACTTCCAAAATGAATCACCACCTTGCCAATTTGAACGAAATCACCTCTTACGAGGTGTGTATCCGTCATTTATCCTCCGTCTGGTGAGGGTAGCTGGCAAGCGCCGTAGGCGTAGGCTACGGCTCCTATGGATGCATGAGGACCGGCGCAGATCGTCAAGCGGGACGCCCTTGGGCGGAGTTCCACCAGTCAGGAGCAGCGCGAGGCGTTGCTTGATGAGTTTGAACGCAGCGGACTGAAGGGAACCCAGTTTGCGCGGCTTTTGGGGATCAAATACCAGACCTTCGCTTCGTGGGTGCAGAAGCGGCGGCATGAGTGCGGCGGGTATGCCAACGGAGGCCTCGGTGCGGCCTCACCCAAAGATCGAGGCCTGGCTTTGGTGGAGGCCGTGATTCCGGCTCACGCGGAGGATCCTCACCCGGACTCCAGCGCAGGGAAGCGGGGGTGCAAAAAATTGACAAAACACCCGCTTCGTCACCTTCTGACTCGGATTCGCTGCCGCGTGAACACCTCGACGCCGCGCACGGCCCCTGCGCCTTGCGTGATCCACGCCTCGCCCCAATCGTCGGCGACCGCCTCCATCACTTCGACGGCCAGCGCTACCCCGACTTCGCGGACTCGTCGATTT
>JAGRPD010000517.1 GCA_020439875.1 Verrucomicrobiales bacterium | reverse complement strand
TCGATTTCAACGTCCCGACGCCCGCCTCCAGGGAGCAGAGCGCCGGAGCCTTCCCTTCCAAGAAATCCAAAAATCCCTGCGCCTGCAGAATGTAATAGTCATCCCGTTCGTGCACAAACGCCGCCTCTTCCACCCAGGCACCGCCGTTTGTTTCCGCCGATAACCAACGCTGCCCCATCAGTTCCCAACGCGCCGCCCCGCGATCCCCCAGCACCGTGACGACAAACTCATTCACCGGCTGGTGTTGGTTCAGCGCCAATGAGCCACGCACCTCGCCATGTCGCGTCAGCAGATGCGCGGTATCTTCCACCGTGACCCCCGGCAGCACCGCGTGCACCGCATCCGCCAGCACCCGCGTGGTGGGGCCCACCATCCACTCCGCCACGTTGAGCGGATGCGGCATCATGTCTTGCAGCAGACCACCTCCCATCGCCGGATTCGCATAATAGATCTGACGATACGCCGGACGATAAAATGGAAAATGCTGGCCGCTCTGGATCTGAATTTCCACCACCCGCCCAAAACGTCCCGCAGCCACGGCCGCCTGCATCTGCCGCAGCGCGGGTAGAGCCCGATAGACAAAACCTACCGCCGCCTTCACCCGACGTTCCATCACCACGCGCTGCAATTCCTCCACCCCCTCCAAGGCCAAACTCAACGGCTTTTCAATCAGCAGATGAATGCCCCGATCCGCCAACCACGTCGCCGCCGCCACATGATACGGAGCGGGAGATGCCACCACGGCCGCATCCACCCGCACAGCCTCCACCGCCGCCTCCAGGGTGGCAAAACTTTCCACCGCATACCGCGCCGCCACCTCCAGCCGTCGCGCCTCGATCGGTTCACAAATCACCACCTCACAGCGGCCCGTCGCCAAAAAGCAACGCACATGCCGCTCGCCAATGGAGCCCACGCCGATCACCAAGATCCGCAACCGTTGACCTTCCGGCCTGATTTCTCGTCTTCCCGTACCGTCTTGCATTCGCTACATCTAGCGGAGTTCCCCCATGACTCACAATCCCAAATCCATCGGCGGTGTCCTGCCCGTTTTCCAAACGCCGTTTCACACCGACGAATCCATCGACTTTGAAACCCTCGCTCGCGAAATCGATTGGCTCTACGAAATGGGTGCCGACGGCATCTGCCTGGCCATGGTCTCCGAACTCCTGCGCCTGTCCCATGCCGAGCGGATGGAACTGGCTGAAAAAGCTGCCCGCTTCAATCAACAACGTGGAACCCTCATCCTCAGCGTCGGCGCTGAATCCAGCCACACCGCCGAGCAGCTCGCCCGCCATGCCGAACAGGCCTGCGGGGCCGACGTCCTGATGGCCATCCCCCCCGTCACCGTGCGGGCGACCGAGGACGAACTCACCCGTTACTACAGCCGCATCCTCACCGCCGTCAGCCTGCCCGTCATCGTGCAAGACGCCAGCGGCTATGTCGGGCAGCCGATGTCCATCGCCTTTCAAGCCTCCCTGTTGGAGCAATTCGGCGCGGAACGCGTTTGGTTCAAACCCGAAGCCACCCCCATCGGCCCCCGCCTCAGTGCCCTGCGCGACGCCACCGACGGGCGCGCACGCATCTTCGAGGGCACCGGCGGCATCGCCTTGGTCGATTCCTTCCAGCGCGGCATCGTTGGCACCATTCCCGGAGCCGATTTGATGCGCGGCATCGTCCCACTCTGGCGCGCCTTGCAGGCTGAGGATTGGGATCGCGCCAGCCGCATTCATGGACCGCTCAGCGCCCTGGTCTCCCTGCAGACCAGCTTGGACGGCTTTCTCGCCATCGAAAAACATCTGCTCCGGCGTCAGGGCGTTTTTCAAAACGAAATCACCCGCGGGCCACGCGGATTTTTACTCGACCCTGAAACCCGCCGCGAAGCCGACCGCCTCTTCGACCTCATGCTCACCGCCACCACCCCATGATCACCGACATTCACAGCCACACCTGGCCTTTCCCCTCGGCCTTCAGCGCCGAATTCATTCGTCAAGCCACCGCCGCCCGCGCCGGCATGGAGGTGGATCTCACCATCCGCCTCGAGGACTATCAGACCAGCGCACCGCCAGGCACCCGCGCCGCCGTCTTCGGAGGAAAAGCTCGCCTCAGTGGCATCTGGGTCGATGATCAATACGTCGCCGATTATGTCGCCCGAGATCCGGATCATCTCGTGGGTTTTCTCTCGCTCGATCCCACTCAAGAGGGTTGGCTCGAAGAAATGCGGCACGGCCACGAAGAGCTGGGCCTTCGCGGCGTGAAGCTGCTGCCGATGTACGCGGGATTCGGCGTCGATGACGAACGCTTGGAGCCACTTTGGGAATACGCCGAGGCTCACCAACTGCCCGTCCTCCTGCACACTGGCACCACTTTCATCCAACAGGCACCGCTTCAATTTACCCTGCCCCGCCTCATCGAACCCGTTGCTTTACGCCATCCCGACATCCGCTTCGTCCTCGCCCACCTCAGCCACCCCTACGAGGGCGAGTGCATCGTCACCATCCGCAAGCATCCCAACGTCTATGCCGACGTCAGCGCCCTGCACTACCGCCCCTGGCAGCTCTACAACAGCCTCATGCTCGCTCAAGAATATGGCGTCTGGAACAAGCTGCTCTTCGGCTCCGACTACCCCTTCACCACCGTGAACGAATCCATCACAGGCCTGCGCCGCCTCAACGACATGCTCGAAGGCACCGCCCTCCCCCGACTCAATCCCCAAGAAATCGAAAACCTCATCCACCGCGACGGCTTTCAAATCCTCGGTCTAACATCCGATTAGAAAAAAAACAGCCCGTCGCTCCGAAAACCAGAGCGGCGGACCGTTCAACTTCAACCCAAATTTTGGTTAGCTGATCCCATCAACGGCAAGACCGTTGGCTACCAAACCCAAAGAAGAATCCGGGCAGCGGAATCCGGGGCATTGACGGAAGGAAGCTCGATCCCTGAGAGCAGCTGCCCCGGCTCGGCGTCTGGCAAGATGAGCCACGGGAGTCATATGAGCGGCCCCGGTTGTCCCACTGCGACTGGTGGTGGTGATTGTCCCGGCTCCATTCGGTCCGGTAGTGAGACCCGCTGCGGTCATTGTGATGCGAGCCGTGATCATGGCGATCACCCGCCAGAGCAGAGGAGGAAAAACTCAGCGCACCAACGGCAAGGAGAGAGAAAAGCAGTTTCATGGTTTTTTATTTTTGAGGTTAGATCACCCGCACTCGGTGCGGCAAACGGATGGACTGGAGACCCCTCATCTTTATTCACGAAATTTTTTCGACCTCACGCCATCCCCCTCCCCAGCCAATATCCGACACGCCGCCCATAACCCTCCCCTTTTCCTCATTCCTCATTCCTCATTCCCAAACCCCTCGCCCTCCAATCCAAATACCCCCAACGCAGTTCAAGAGGTGGTGGTCATGCCGTCTCGGGTTAATTTTTGGTTCATCCGGGAAGTTGGTGCGGAACCATCCGAGTCAGGATCGGGCCAGACCCGTAGCCGCGTTTGTCAAAACGT
>JAGRPD010000045.1 GCA_020439875.1 Verrucomicrobiales bacterium | reverse complement strand
TATGCGGAGGCGGGCCCCAATTTCCAGGCCTGGATCCCCGGTCTGCCGCCGGAGCAGCCGGGGGTGGATGCGGAGAAGGCGGGGGGGAGGGAGCCGTTTCGTGAAGGGGCTTTGGCTGCCATCGGTGCCGTGGGGGATCGCTCCACCTGGGGGCGCGGGGTGACGGTGGCGCTGCTGGACTCGGGGGTGGAGTCGCATCCCTCCCTGGAGGGGGTGAAGGTGCAGTCACTCGCCGTACCGGGCAGTGTGGCGGAGGCGGGAAATGGACACGGAACGGCCATGGCGTCGCTCATCGCCGGGCGTGAAGGGCCAGGGCAGGGGGTAGCGCCAGCGGTGACGCTGCTGGACGTGCGTGTCGCCGATGGCGAGGGCGGCAGCAACACGGCGCTGCTGGCGCGGGGTATTTTGTCGGCAGTGGATCAGGGGGCGGATGTGATCAATATCAGCCTCGGCACCTTTGGTGACTCGCGCATGCTGCGGGACGCGGTGGCCTACGCAGAGGCTCGCCACGTGGTCGTCGTCGCGGCGGCTGGCAACGAGCAAGCGGATCGTCTGGCCTATCCCGCAGGTTATCCGGGTGTCGTGGCGGTGGCGGCGGTGGATGCGGCGAATCAGCAGGCGTATTTTTCCAACTCGGGCCAGGGACTGACGGTGGCTGCACCAGGGGTCGGGGTGGTGTCTGCCTATGCCGATGGCAAATGGGTCATCGGCAGTGGCACCTCGCAGGCGACCGCTCTGACGACTGGCGTGGTGGCGGTGATGCTGGGACGTGGTAGCTCGCCCGACACGATTTTGCGCAGCCTGCAAAATGCGGCTCAACCCACCGGCGGCCAGTCCGATCAGGTGGGGGCGGGACTGGTGCAATTGCCACCGCGTTGAAGCGTGATCCGCGAAATCCCGCAGCGGGGGCTCAGTGAGATTGATCCACCCACTGCACGGCAAAGCGAACCAGCTCGGCCCCGTCAGTGAGCCCCAGCTTCTCTTTGATGTGAGCGCGATGCGCCTCCACCGTGCGGGGACTGATGCTCATGTGTTCGGCGATGTTTTTGGTGGCGATGCCGCGGCCGATTTTTTCCAAAACCTCCAGTTCCCGGTCGGACAAGCGGCTGACCGCCGTCGGTTGGGTGGTCGGGGCTCGGCCGGAGACGGCATTTTCCAGCATGCGAGTGTTGAGCGCCTCACTGACGTAGAGCGCGCCGGAAAGGACCCGCCGAGCAGCGCTCACGAATTGGGCAGCGGCCACTTCCTTCATCAAATACCCCCGCGCTCCCGCTCGCAGGCAGCGCTCGCCATACACATCTTCATCATGCATGGAGAGCACCAGACAGCGGGTGCCCGGATGCAGGGCCTGGATGTCTTTGAGGAGTTCCAGACCGTTTTTATCAGGCAGGGTCAAATCAATGACCACAAGGTCCGGTTGCAACTGATCCAGCAAAGTCATCGCCTCCGCCGCGTTGCCTGCCTCACCGGCGATTTCGAGATCGGACTCGTCGGCCACCAACTGCGCCAAGCCGTAGCGCATGATGGGGTGGTCCTCCACGATCAGGAGGCGGCGCGCGGTCTCCGTCGAGGCAGAGGCGTTCACGCTGGGTTCGGCGGCACGGTCGGTAGGCTGCATTGGACAATCGTTCCACTAGGGGAAGCTGCGGTGATGGTCAAGTCTCCACCGATCATCCGCGCCCGGCGCTTCATCGTCAGCAGCCCCACACCGGTGCCCGATCCCGGAGAGTGATCCGGGATGCCACAGCCCTGATCTTGGATGCGGAGGATGAGGCGACTGCCCTCTTGTTGCAGGCTCAAATGCACGCTGGCACCCGTGTTGTGCCGCACCGCATTGGCCACCGCTTCTTGGGCGATGCGATAAAGCTGCGTCCCGGTGCTCGGATCGGGCAGGCAGACATCTTCTTCCCCCTCGAAAGTACATGGCACCTGATGCAGCCGTTCAGTGGCACGCGCCAGCTCGGCCAGAGCGTTGATCAACCCCACGGCATCGATCATTGCAGGCATCAATCCGCGCGACATTTCCCGCGCGTGCTGATTGGCCTCCGTCAAGCCCTTCACCACCTCCGCCAAATCCGCCGCCGCCGGATGCCCCGCCTTTTCCAGCCGATGCTGCACCGCGCCCGCCAGACAGCCGATGCCCGCCATCCGCTGGCACAGGTCATCGTGGATGTCCTGGCCGATCCGCTGCTTTTCTTCCTCACTGATTTGCAGCACGCGTGCCTCCAGTTCCTTGCGCTCCGTGAGATCCCGGATGATGCCGGTGAAAATCCGCCGTCCGTCCGGCAGCCGCACTTCACCCACGGACAGATCGATGGGGAATACGGTCCCGTCTTTGCGGCGAGCCACCGCCTCCCGTCCGATTCCGATGATGCGCTTCTGGCCCGTGCGTCGGTAGTGCTCCACATAGCCATCGTGCTGGGAGCGATACGGCTCAGGCATCAGCATCGCCACATTTTGGCCGATGAGTTCCCCCTCCGTATAGCCAAATATCTTCGTCGTGGCCGAATTCACCGTCTCGATCAAGCGATCCTCGCTCATCGTGATGATGGCATTGACCGCCGTCTCCAGTACCGAGCGGCTGCGCTGCTCCATCTCGTTGAGAGCCAAACGCGCCCGCTCCAGCTCCGTCACATCTCGGCCGATGCTCAACGTTCCCGCCGCTTCCCCTGCCGCACCAGGCAGGGCCGTGTGGAACCATTCGATCCGCCGCAGCCCACCGTTCGCCGCGAGGAAGTGCTTGGTATGCACATCTCCGCTGCGCTGGCCCGCGACCATCCAGCCGCAGAGCCGCCGCGTCGCCGCCTGATCCTCCGGTGGGATGAAGGTGGCGATCCAGTCTTTGGAACGAGCTTCCTCCAGGGAAAGCCCGCCGAGGATCTCAACGGCTCGGTTGAACCAGATGATGCGATCCGCCTCGTCCGACTGCAGCACTAGCATGCCGGAGTGCGCCATCAGGTCGCGCAGCACCTGCGAGTCCGAACTGGAGCGGAGGCTGGACGGCGGCTTGGCAGAGTCCGACATGGGCGGCGGCAGGGCGCGGGGTTTTAGTCCGCACCCATCACAAAGTCATCCGGCTTCACCGCCAGAATGGAGCAATGCGCAGCCTGCACCACCTTCTCTGCGGTGGTTCCGATCAGCATTTCCCGGAGGCCGCCCTTGCCGCGCGTTCCCAGCACCACCAAGTCCGCCTTCGCCTCCCGCGCGTGCTCCAAGATCCCCGCGCGGATGTTGACCCGCTCCAGCAGTTTCGGATTCACCGTCACTCCATCGAGGTGCTGAGTCAGAGGTTGCAGGAATTTTTCCAAATCTTCCTTCCAGCGCTCCGTGGCTTCCGGGTCGGGAGATTCCATGGAGGGTGGCATCAGGCCGCCGTAGTCCAGAGAC
>JAGRPD010000516.1 GCA_020439875.1 Verrucomicrobiales bacterium | reverse complement strand
ATCACCCTGGGAGCCGGAGGGCCACGTTGTGACCAACGCGGCGACGGCATCGGCGGCGATTCATCGCTCGACGGCCATTCGAGATCTCGAGCCATGCTGCCCATCGCAGCCACCTCTCGATTCGACGCTGGGCGGCATCCCGGGACACAGTTTGGACTCCAGCGCCGGTTGATCGGGCACGTCCGCCGCAAAAGAATGCAACACGCTCTTCCGGTCGCCCACCCAGACTTCCTCCGCTCCCGCAGCGAAATAGAGGCCTCGCTTGGATTGACGAATCGCCAACCGCAATGCGAGGCACTGACTCCGACTACAGCCTAACGCGACCTTACGCCGTCCTCACTTCAAACTCACCGACATCGCTTCTCCACCGGTCTTCGCGGCTTCGGTGACGAGGGTGTCAGGGGTGTTTTTTCCAGCTTTGATGATGAAGGTTTTTCCGTTGGGTGCACCGGGGGTGAAGGTGGTGCCGTTGGCGCGGACGGTGTAGAGGATCTCCTTCGTGTCGGCGTCGATCAACTGCACCACCGGATCTTCAACATCGAAGCTGAGCTGACCCAGCTTGCCCCAAGAGGGCGGGTTGTAGTTGTCGAACTGGGAGATGGTGAGCGGCCACCCTGGGTACTGCTTCGTCGCCGGATCGGTGATATCGACGTTGCGCGGCCAGCACTCCATCGTGATGGTGCGGTCAGCGGTGTTGAGGCGGACGATGCCGTAACCGGCGGCGCGGGTGTTGAGCAGGTTGCCGGGACCGGGTTCTTTCTCGGGGTTGGCGGCGGCATAGCTGGTGACCTTGTTGCCGAAGCCGTCGAGTTGATCACCGGTGTAATCGGGTGCGCCGGGCTGGCGGTTGGCACCGGGTTCCACCGGATCCCACCAGCGCAGGTAAAGGTTGGCGATCGAGGGCACGCAGAAGGACCAGATGGCGTCGCGATACTCGTCGATGCCCTGATGGAAGATCGTGGCCAGGTGCTGGTCGCCGGCATAGTGGAAGGCGAAGCCCTTGCGCAGGGCGGAAAGCGCACGATTGCGACCGGACTGGGGCCAGCCGTTGGAATCCATGTCGGCATGCAGACGGCCATTGGCGCTGCCGTGGATGTGGGCACCGCCGCAGAAGATGGTGGCCGATAGCGCGACCTTCATTTTCGCCTCATGCCAGTCCTGAGCCCAGGCGTCGAGGAACTTCAACTGGCGCTCGCCGAGCAACACGGCACCGGGGATATCGACGGTGGCGGGGTCGTAGTTCGGATCGTCGATGTGATCAGGACGCGGCCCTTGCTTGGGGACGCGACCCGCCGGGCCAGTCTTGAATTTGCGATCCTCCAGGATGGCGAAATCGACGTCGCCCCAGTTGAGGTTGGTGAACCAGACGCCGATGCCCTGGCCGATCTTGTGCGGGTCGGCGGGATCCGGCAGGTGGCTGGTCTGGGCGCGCTCGACTTCCTGCACGTACTCTCCGGGCTGGATGTAACCGCCGTCGGCCGCGCCGGGCAGCGTCGAGACTTTGCCACTCTCACCCCACAGGTTGGGCTGGCCCGCGTCGTGATCGTCTGGCAGTGAAATGGTGGGGCGATCCTTGATGATCTCGCCAAAGTCGCGGCCAAACTTCAGCCACGCCGCATAGTGGCGGTGGTGGTCATAAACTTGGTCGCCCGAGAAGAACAGCACGTCGGCATCGATCTTTTTGATGTTATAGAGAATGTCTTGGCGCGAGATGTCGCCACCGTGGGCGGGCGTGATGGAGTTGCCGGTGAAGCCCGCGACGATGAGTTCTTTTTTGCCGATCGGATTCTTGCGGATCAGGCCCTCGTAGGTGGCCTCGGTGCCGTGGCAGACGCGGTACTTGTGATCCTGGGTGTCGTCCCATTTTTCGACACGAAACGGCGCGGTCCAGCCTGCCTCGATGATGTCGGTCCTCGCGATCTCGGTCCACTGCCCGTCTTTCTCGATCTCCAAACGCGCCACCTTGGGGTCATTGGCATCGAGCGGATAAAGCTGGGCGGTGAGTTTGAGGATCTGGTCGGACACCGTGTAGAGCGCGAAGCAGATGACGTCCTTTTTTTCCACCCGGGGAATTTCCAGCAGGGCACCGGCCTTCGCTTTTCCCTTGCCCTTGCCTTTGGGAGCGGTGGATTGAGCGGAAACAGGAACCGCCGCGAGCAGGGCGGCAGCCATCAGGACGAGAGAACGGTTGGGGATCATAGGGGATTCAGTTGAAAGCCGGTTGTGGGGTGGGAGCTGGAGCGGGCTCGGCGACGGGAGCCGCAGCCGGACCATCGGCGTGACGCGGCTTGCGCCAAGCCCAAAACAGGAAGAGTGGCACCAGAGCATGCGGCAAGCGCACCACGGCCTCATGCACAAATTGGTCAGCGCCAAAGTAGTTCAGCGAGACCGCCATGCCCGCCATCGGCCGAGCCAGCGCGGTGAGCAGGCCCCAAATCGCCGCGTAGAGCGCCGCCGGTCGTCGCAACGCCGGAATGAACATCGCGACGCAGACCACAAAATCGAGCCCGCCCGCCAGTCGCAGCAGCACCTTCGCGGTCTCGTACTCGACACCCAGCACGATCGTCGTCATGCCATAGAAAATGCCGGGGGTCGGCAGCCACCCGATGGCGTAGCAGCCGTGGCCGGCAAAGGTGGTGATGACTGCGACCACCGCCATCCCCATCGTCACCCGATGGCGCGGACCCAGGGCGACCGCGCTCACCAGCAGCAGCGGGCTCAGCATCTGGCTGCCGTGCTCGATGAAGATCGGCAGTTGGCGTTGGGTCTCGAGGTACTTGTCAAAAAACAGCACCGCCAGCATCAAGCTCATGCCCGTGAGGGCGGTCATTTGCAGCCAGGCACCCTTGCGCATGGTCAGCGTGAGCACGCTGCCGACCAGATAGAGCCAACCGATGCGGCCCAGCCATTTCTGCACAAAACCATCGTTGGCTCCGGTGCCGACGAACTCCTCCCAACCCATGCCGAGGCGTTCGGCCAGCGCGTAGGTCGTTTCATTCCACACCAGCGCACCGTACGAACCCTGCCAATACAGATGCACCCACGCCCAACCCGCCAAGCACGCAAACGCGGCCAGGCGCAGGCAGAGGGTCAGAGAGGTGTCGGATGAAACCGGTCGCATCAGGCAGTCGAAGAGAACGTCACAACACGCTCATGCTTGCGACGCAAGCACGGCTTTCTGACGCCGATCTCAGGGTCCAAGAACCACCGAACCAGGAAGGAGCGCGCCCAGCGTCAGCGGGAGGAGCATGCTGTAGAGCAGGGCAGTGACCTGC
>JAGRPD010000044.1 GCA_020439875.1 Verrucomicrobiales bacterium | reverse complement strand
CGCCGAAGGCCGCTTCGAAGACGCCCTGCCCTGGTTTGAAAAAGGCCTGCTCATCGACGCCAAAAACTGGGACATCCTGGCCAACTTCAGCTACACCCTCAGCCGCCTCGGTCGCAGCAGTGAGGCGGCGGATCGCATCTCCACCGCCTTCAAAGACGGCCTGGAAAAAAAACCTGACCGCGTCCTCTTCCTCGCCCGCACGCTCGCAGACGCCGACCGCCGCAGCGAAGCCCGCGCCCTCTACGAGCAGGCCTTGAGATCCAATCAACTCTCCGAAGAAGGACTCCTCTCCTACATCGGCCTGCTCGGCAACGCCGATGATTGGAACACCGCCCTGGATGCCCTGCGCGCCGCCCAAAAGAACCGCCCTTCCCTGCGGTTGCAGCGATGGGAAGGCAGTGTCCTGAGTCGGCTCGAGCGCTACCCCGAAGCACTCGCCCATTTGGAGAAACTGCATCAGGCCCACCCGGATGACGTCGAGATCACCGAGGATCTGGCCAGCGTCCATCTCGACGCGGGTCAATGGCGGGAGGCGTTGGACCTGGTCGAACCCGTGCTCAAACAGCCCGTTCACACCAACAATGTCTCTTTCCTGGCTCTCAAAGCCCGCGCCCAACACGGCCTAGGCTGGACCCGTCAAGCCTCCTCCACCGTCGATGCCGCCCTCAAAGACAACCCCGAAAATCCCACTCTCCAGCAGCTGCGGCAGCTCATCGGCTCCGCCGTCGGCCAGGGCAATCCCGAATGGCTGCGCACCCCCTTTGAAGCCGTGCCCCTCAGCGATGCCAACCGCGACTGGATCCTCGCCGACGCCCCCGCCCAGCCCGCGCAGGACTCCGAATCCTCCTGGTTTGACTACCGCATCACCTCCGTTCACTTCGAACCCGGAAAACCGCGCCGCCGCACCATCCGCTATCGCGCCCGCATCTTCGATCAGGCTGGAGTGCGCGAGTTCAGCACCCTGCAATTCACCTTCCATCCCCCGTGGGAGCGTTTTCACGCGCATCGCATCCAGGTGAAAGACGCCACCACGGGCGTGGTCATTGCCACCGGCTCCATCGATGACGCCTTTGTCTCCAACCCCAGCCAGGGAGCCGTCGTCACCGAAGAGCGCCTCATCTCCATCCCCGTTCCCGGCCTGCGCCCCGGCACCCTCCTCGAAGCCGAAGTCACCATCGGCACCGCCGATCCAGTGCGCGACTTTGATTTCATCAACGAGATCCTCACCGGCTCCACGCCCTCCGCCGCCCGCGGGCTCGTCGTCACGGGGAAAATCGATCGCCTGCGCCATCTCTGTGCCGACACCGTCACCGCCGCCCGACGTGGAGACGCCCTTTGCTGGCGCGTCACCGCCCCCGCCCGCATGCTGCCAGAGCCCCTCAGTCCCGCACCGGAGAAGTTTGCCCCCACCGTGTGGATTTCTGACTCCGATGAAGGTGCCGACTGGAAAACCGTGGCTCAAGGCTTCCTCAAAGACATCCAAAATCGCCTCAAACCCGATCCCGAAGCCGCCACCTGGGTGGCCAGTTTGAAGCTACCTACCGATCTCCCACCCGCCGAGCGCATCCAGCGCATCGTCGAGCGCCTCCGCCGCGACATCAATTACCAGGGCCTCGAGTTCGGCCCCCACTCCCGCATGCCGCACCCTCCCTCCAAGGTGCTCAAAGATCGGTATGGCGACTGCAAAGACCAGTCCCTCCTGCTGCTTCAAGCCCTCGCCGCCTCTGACATTCCCGCCCATCTCACCCTCGTCGGCAGCACCAACCCCATCCGCGATGCCCTGCCTAGCCTCGATCAATTTGATCACATGGTCGTCCATGTGCCCGGCAGCGGAGCCGAGCCCTTCATCGACCCCACCCAACGCGATGGCATGCTGCGCCTCCCCGTACCTTCCGGCCTCGACGATCGCCACCTGCTCATCCTCGATCCCGAAAATCCCCGCCTCCATCGCACCAAAGCCTATCCCGCTGACATGGGAGAGCTGCGCATTGAGCGCCAAGTCCGCCCCTTGGAAGACGGCCGCCTCCACGTCAGTGAGACCCTCTTCACCAGCGATTACTGGGCCGAAACCCTGCGCGGCAGCCTGCGCGATACCGACCCCGTGTATCGGCGCGAGTGGATCGAAAACGTCGCCTCCGACGCCGCTCAAGGAGCCGTCGAAGTCGGAAAAATCGACATCACCCCTCTGCAAAATCCCGATCAACCCCTCAAGCTCGTCTCCGAATGGGATAGCCCCGTCGCCATCGACAGTGACGCCGCTCAGATGCGCGTTTTGTGGCCCTCCTGGGAGGCGTATTTTTTGCCTCCGAACGGCTCCACCCTGCGCTACAACCCGCTGGAACTCCGCTACGCCCTGCGCATGGACAGCCGCACCACCCTGCACGCACCCAGCGGCAGCGTCTGGGACGTGGGCCCGGGCGAGAAGGTTTTCAATGGAAAATTCGGCACCGGCAAGCTGAGCTGGGCACCCGGCAAAAACACCACCGAACTCGTGCTCGATCTGCACTTCGAACGCCCCACCGGTTATCATCCCAAGGACGCCTACACCGCCTTCCGGCGGGAGATGGAAGCCGTCATCCAGACCCTGCGCCGCCAACCCTGGAAGCTGCGCCCCGCCCCCGCCTCAGCCGCGCCCGGCCTGTGATCGCGCCCCATCACGCCGCCACCGGTTTCACCTGCGGACGCAGCAGATCGTAGAGCGTCAGCATGCCCTGCATCACACCGGTATCGTCCACCACCACCGCCTTCGCACAACTCGCCCGCACCAGATCCTCCAGCACCTCCGGCACCCGCCGTGCGGCGGGGATCCTCGGCACCTGCGTCAAAGGCAGATCCGCCACCCGCGCCGTCGTTTCCAGCCCATGATCCTGCATCCATTCGTACAAACGTGAGCGGCGCAACAGCCCCACGACCCGCCCGTCCTCACCCACCACCGGGTAGGCACTGTGGTGCACTTTTTGAAACAGCTCCAACGCCTCCGCCACCGTGTCGTCGGGCCGCACCGAAGCCACTTCCCTCGTCATCACCTCCGCCGCCGTTTTCTCCCGCAAACTTTGCGGCAATTCCGCCGCCGCCTGACGCAGTTCCTCCGGCAATTGATAGGCATCCGCCGTGTGTTCAAACAGGCTGTTGAGCTGGGAAATCGAGCCCACCAACGTCTCAAACGTGCGTGCACCCACCGCCACCAGCGTCGTCGGATCTTCCGCCACCGCCGTGAATCGCCAAATTTTGTCTCCCAAAAGAGCACGCTCTCCAAAGTGATCTCCCGGCCCCGCCCGCTTCACCAGCCGCCCCTCCGCATCCAGGATCCTCACGCAGCCCTCCTTCACCGCATACAAAGAATACGCCGGCTCTCCCGCATGAAACAACACATCGCCCTGCGCCAACCGCATCTCCTGCACCGGAGAGGAATAGACCGGCGTCAGCAGATTGATGTCGCGAGGGAAAAAAAGCTCAAACGTCCACTCCGTCATCACCCGCAGCTTCCGATCCAGGCCCGGCAGCTTCATCAGATAAATTGATCGCCACAAGAACCACGCAATCAGCCCCGAAAAATTCATCCCCATGATCTGTGCCACCGCCTTTCGGTGCCCCAGAGACGCCAGCTCACCCAGCCCCCCAAACGTGAAATCCTCCAACGGCTGTCCAAACCGCGCAGCCGCCAGGTTCTCCCCCACATGAATGCCCTGTCGCATCGCAAACTGCGCCGTATCCGGGCAGATCTCGCCATTTTTCCTCGGGAACACCGAGCAATCCCCCGCCGCCCAGAGCTGCGGATGCCCCTTTACCCGCCCCGTGCTTTCCACCAGCACCCGTCCCTTTTCCGCTGGCAACGCCCCGCTCTCTCCGAGCTGCGCGATCAACGGACTGGGCGCATTGCCCACCGTGCACACCACCGTGGACGCCGCCATGCGCTCCCCGTCAGACAGCATGACGCTGGTGGCCGTCACCGTCTGCACCCGAGTGTTCAGCAGCACCTTGACCCCCATTTTTTCCAACTGACGCCGCGTGTACTCCGCCAGCTTCGAATCCAGCGTCGGCAGCAGCCGATCCCGGCTGTGAATCAACACCACCTCTGGCTCCTCGGGCCGGATGAACTCGTACATTTTGCAGATGCTGCTCAGCAAATCCGCAATCTGACCCGCTGTCTCCACCCCAGAATACCCACCTCCCACCACCACAAAACTCAGCAACCGACGCCGCGCCTCCGCATCGTCCAGCAAATTGGCCTCTTCCATTCTGGAAATCACCGCCGCACGCAGCTTCATCGCATCCCCACAGTTCCGCATCAAATAGGCGTGCTCCGACATTCCCGGAAACCGCCGCAAATCCACATCCGCACCCGGCGTCAGCACCAGCTCTTTGTAACCCACACGAAGATCCGGCGCATACCGTCCGCCATCCACATGCATCACCTTTTTCTCCAGCTCCAGGAGGGTGACCCGCCCTTTCAGAACATCCACACCCGGCACCAGTTGCCGGATCGGGTTCACCACGTCTTGAGGCGAAAGAGAACCGCCCACCACCTCCGGCAGCATCGGCTGAAACACCATGTGATTCTCCTCGGAGATCAGTGCGATGCTCACGTCCAAGTGCCCCAAGCGCTTCACCAAACGCTTCGCGCAATACACTCCGGCGAACCCGCCGCCGACGATGACGATATCAAAGTGTCGAAAACTCTCTGCCATGCACCCTGTTCCTAGCACGATCCGCCCCAGACGCTCGCAATCTTTTCGTCAAAGTCGCGCCTCTCAATCCTCCACGTCCAAAACCTGCGCCGAACGCAGCGCAGACTGAAACACATCCTTCCCACTCGCTCCCCCCTCTGGTTGAGAGGCCGCACTCCCCACCTCTTCCATCCGCACCACCTCCGCGCTGCCGTCCGCCATCACCACCAACACCTTTCCGCCCCCCCAGGTACGCCCTCGCACCGCCTGACCATCCACCGCCGCATTCCACAGCGGAGGCCAGGAGGGCGTCAATCCATTCTCAAACACCAGCGGCAGCCGCCCCGGCGCAGCATCGGTTTGTCCGGCCGTCAGCATCCAGTGATTCTCTCCCCGACCCAGCACCGGCTCTCCGATG
>JAGRPD010000043.1 GCA_020439875.1 Verrucomicrobiales bacterium | reverse complement strand
TTGGGACGACGATTGGGACGACGAGTGGGACGAGGATTTTCTCCTGGTGAGGATCCCTCACGCAGCGGTTGGCTATGTCTCCGCAGCCCCCGAGGCGGGCGATCCAGAAAGCGTGATCTGTGTTTGAAGCAGGGTGGCTCCGGTGGCGAAGTGGATCACGCGCCCCTGCGCCTGGATGAGGCCCGCTAGGCGACCTTGGATTTCCGCCTCGATCCGCAGGGACTCGCCGGGGGGGAGGGTGCCCAGGATCTTGGCTTGGCGCACGGCGGTGAGGCGGAGATCGGCCAGGGGCGGGAGGCTGGGATCACTCTGGGCGACGACTCCCGCGAGCTGGGCCACGGCTTCGATCATCAAGACACCGGGCATCAAAGGGTGCCCTGGAAAATGCCCAGGCAGCCAGGGAGCCGTGGCGGGCAGGGTGTAGCGGGCGGTGGCATGGACGCCGGGTTCGAGGCTGTCGAGAGCGTCGATGAAGCGGAATTCAGGTCCGTGAGGGAGGGAGGCGAGGGCGGATGCGAGAGACATGTCAGGGCGGGGTTTGAGTGAACCCATTGAGGTCGAACGTGAAAACCTCGTCGGCGATTCGGGCCGATTTTTCGACGCGGAGGACGCGGGTTCGGTAAAGGGAGCCGTCGCGCAGGCGGAACTCCATCTGGCTGAGGATGCCGGTCTCGGGTTCGATGTCGAAGGAGACGCCGCTGACGGCGACGGCGGCTCGGCGATCCTTTAAATCCAACCCGATGCGCCAGCGGCCGGGCGCTTCAGGCAGGGGCTGGGCAGAGCGGATCTGAAAAACGGTCTCAAAGGTGGCGAGGTCCGGCTTTTGGCTGTCCATCAGCATGCGCAGACCCTGGGCATCTGCATTCCCTTCGGCATCACTCCAGTCGAGGGCGGTCCAGGTGCGTTTGCGGGTGTCGATGGAAAGGACTTCATCCGCCTTTGGCTGGCGCAGCAGGAGGCGGGCCGGTGGCTCATCGATCTGCCAGCGCAGGGCACCATCGCGCCTCAACCAGATTTTCCCCTGGCGGGAGAGGGGGCGGCGCAGGGTTTTGAGTTTCCGTTCCTGGACGAAGTCGATGACGAGATTTTCGACCTGGGAGGCGTTGGTGAGCCAGGTTTGGACCAGGGTCTGAGCCTGGCGGACGTCGGCTTCATCGGCCTGAGAGGGGCGCAGAAGCATCAAGCTCAGGAGGAGGCCATGAAGGAGCAAAAACCGGGGGCGAGTCATGGTGCGGGATGCCTACAAACAAACGCGGCACTCCGCAAGAGGGAGTGCCGCGTGGGACAAGTGGGAATGGAGATGCAGGGAAGGGCTACGCCTGCATCGGGCCTTGGGTGCCTCCGGTGAGTTCCTCGGCCATGTGGACCGGCTTGTAACCGCCGATCATCTTGAAGTAGATGAACAGAAGCAGGTAGATCGCCGCCATGGTGAGGGGGATGAAGGAGTCCGCTTTGAGAGTGGCTCGATCTCCAGCCTGATCCGCAGCGACGACTTTTTTCTGGGCTTCGGTGGGATTCTCCGCCTTCTTAGCCTCTTCGAGTTTGGTGCCGTTGAGACCAAAAATCTCCAGGCTTGCAATGTTGAGGACGGAGCTGGGCTTGTCAGCTTTGTACTCTTCAAAAAGCGCTGAATCCGCTTTTTTCAGTTCTTCAGCCGCGAAACGGTCTTTGCAGTAGCCCAGACCAGGACCACCAATGATGCCAGCGGAAAGCATGCCAATACCACCCATGATGGACATGGCCACAGCACCAGTCTGCGGGAAGCGGTCGCCAACCACGGCGAGCATGGTGGGCCAGAAGAAGGTTTTGCCGACGGCGTAGATGCCGAGGGCGACGAGAGCCATGGTGAAGGTTTGCATGGTGCTGGCGAGGTTGAGTCCCACCCAGGCGATGACCGAACAAACCAGCAGGAGGCCGATGGGGGAGAGCTTCAGCTTGGTCTCAATGAAGTGCGCGCAGAAGCGCAGGCCAAACATGATGGCGGAAGTCCAGATGAAGAGGGCTTTGCCTTGCTCCGAGCTGAACAGGTTTCCGGTGATGTTTTGAATCCAGCCGTCAGTGCCCAGTTCGACCGCGCCGACGAGTAGGTGGGCGATAAAGAGGATGAAGAGCAAAAACGAGCCCATGGAAAAACCGGTGACCAAACCGGCGACGACGAGCAGCACTCCACCGATCACCCAACCCGTGGTCGCGGCAGCGTCAGCTCCGAGGATGTCATTGTCAGCCAGCAATCCCGTGAAGAATTTGGCGAGAAGAAAGCAGGCGACCAGCGAGCCGAGAAGGCCGACGTCTTTGAACATTTGGGAGAAGCTGGAGCCTTTTTCGGCGGCTTCAGATTTGGGGAATTTCTGCCCCATGAACATGATGCCGTAGAAGAGCGTTGGGACCAGGTAAAGGGCCAACTGCACTTTCCAATTGACGTTCATCTTGTCGTCAAGAATCCAGCCGATCACCGCACCGATCACCATGCCGGCAGGCCAGGATGCATGCAGAATGTTGAGGTAGTGGGTGCGGTTTTGGGGGAATAGCGTCGCCACCAAGGGGTTGGCGACAGCTTCGAGGGTGCCGTTGGCATAGGCAAAGATGAACATGCCCCAGAACAGGAAGGTGTAGGCATTGTCCGGGGTGGTGGCCATGGAAGTGACCGCGAAGGAGAGAATGTGGGTGATCAAGGCCAAGCCGACCAGTTTGCCGTAACCAATTTTGTCCACAATGAGACCACCGACAAAGATGCCAAAACAAAAGCCAGAAAAGCCTGCGCCACCGATGGCTCCGAGCTGTGCGCCGGTGAAGCTGAATTCTCCAGCCCAGTTGTCAAAGATGCCGCCCCGGATGGCGAAACCGACACCGGCGGCGAGGATGGCCATGAATCCGGCCCATAGGAGCCGGGACGCGTTGTTTTGAATGCCTTCAGAGGATGCGGACATAGTGAGGACGTGGGAGGGTGAGTGGGTTGGAGGGTGGTTGAGGGGAGCGGCCCGGGTTCGATCAGCGGAACGACCGTGTGACCGACTGGGGGCAAGTCAGAGGCAGCTTTTTAGACAACGCAGGCGTTGGGAACAAGCAGAAATTGGAAATGCTGTCAGGTTTAAATACGCAAAAAACGGAATAACTGGCTGTTCAGGCCTCAAAATCCGGGGTCGGCTTCTTCGTGGTGATCGAGTTCGACCGGTTTGTAGCCGCCGCGACTCTTGAAGTAGAAGAAGAGGATCAGGTAACACACCAACATGAAGCTGGGCAGGATGGCGATGGTGGTGAAGACGTTGCGTTTGCTGGCTCCCTGCACGCCATCCAGGGCGGTTTTTTCCGAGTCCGAGAGAGTCTCGATGGCGTTCTGATTCAAAGCGGGTGCCTTGCCGAAAAGGGTATCTTTGGGTTCGGCCTCGATTTTCTTTAGCAGAGCGGGCTGCGATTGGCTGAGGCGCTGATTGAGGTCTTTGTCCTGCTTGAAGCCGATGAAGGGCGAGCCGAGCACACCGAGGAACAGCACGCCGACGGCCGAGACGCCGTTGAGGGTGAGGGCTCCGCCTTTGGGGAACTGCTCCGAGGTGAGGCCGAGGGTGGTGGACCAGAGGAAGGTCTTGCCGATGGCATAGACGGTGGCGGCGGCGAGGATCATCCAGCCGACGGATTGGGAGAGGAAGAGCAGACCGCCGATGGCGATGACGGCGCTGATGACGAGCAGGCCGATGGGGGAAAAGCGGTGGACGATGGGGCCAGCGGAGAAGCGCAGCACCGTCATGATGACGGAGGTATAGACGAAGATCCAGGTTTCAAAATGCGGCACGTCAGGGCCGCTGAGTTTCAACAGCTCAGGCATCCAGCCGTCGGTGCCGAGTTCCGTGGTGGCCAGGGGTCCGATGGTGATGAGGACAAAGATGAAGAGCCAATTGCCGAGAGAGCTGGTGAAGATCAGAGAGCCGATTCCCGCCAGGGCACCGACACCCAGGCAGACCAGCCAATTGATCTCGAGATCCAGCAGCTGGGTGACGGCGGCGGTGCTGAGAACGCCGATGATGAAGAAGCCGATGCCGCCGACTTCCTTGAGCATGTCTCGATCACTGACTCCGGCGGCGACGCGCTCGTTGACGGGAAAGGCGATGGGCAGGATGAGGATGCCGTAAATCACGACGGGGATGAAGCAGAGGGCGAAGCGGAACTTCCAGACTTCGTTGAAAAAGAGTTTGGTGTCGGGCAGCAGGGCGCAAAAGAGGGCTCCGAGGGCCAGTCCGGCGGGCCAACCGGCGTGGAGAATGTTGAGCCATTTGGCTTTTTCTTTGGGAAAGGCGGAGGCGACCACGGGGTTGATGAAGCTCTCCACAGTGCCGTTGGCGATAGCGATGAGGAAGGTGCTCCAATAAAAAGAGGTGTAACCCGTGGCTTTGAGGGTGAGGACCAGCGAGACGAGGTGACAGAGCACCGCGATGATGGCGACGGTCTTGTAGCCGATGCGGTCGATGATGAGGCTGAAGACGATGATGCTGAGGGCGAAGGGCCACATGCCTGCGCCATTGATGAGACCTTTTTCCGTTTCGGTCAGGTCAAAGGAGCTTTGCAGTTCTCCGATGGTGTTGGCGCGAACGCCAAAGACGAAGGAGGTGGCGACCAGGGCAATGAAGCAGGCCCAGAAGAGCTGCATCTTGTTGGCGGCGGGAGCGGTGGGAGACGAGTTCATGATCGGATCGAAGCGAGGAGTGAATGAAATCGTTCCCCCAGGAGCAAGCCTTTTGTTGGAGAATTCAAGTGGCCGGGCATGGAGGCTGCCGAAAGTCGCTTCGAGTGGCACAGGCTGTCGGAGCGTGCCTGGGAGCTGAGCGGCCACGAATTGACCAACGCAGCTACGGGGCGAATCCCATCATCGTCCCAATTCTTGTCCAAAATCGACTGGGATGAGTAAGACGAGGATTGGGACGATGATTTTTTGGGCTCGGGAATCGGTGGGGGTGGGTGCGTTTGAGAGCCGAGCGGCCGCGAATGCCGTTCGTGGCTACGGGGCAGGTGTCAAAAAAAACGCGGCTCCTGGTGAGGAGCCGCGTTGCAATGAGGGAACGGAGTTGAAGGTGGTGTTAGCGTTTTTTGACCATGCGGTAGATGATCAGCAGCAAGATGGCACCCACGGTGGAGATGCCGATGGTGCGGAAATCGATGCCACTGACATCTCCCCAACCCAGAAACCGGGTGCCGAGGAAGCCGCCCAACATGCCACCGAGAATCCCGATGATGATGGTGACGAAGATACCACCCGGATCGCGACCCGGCATGATCAGTTTAGCCAATGCGCCCGCGATGAGCCCGACAATAATCCAAGCGATGAATCCCATATCGACGCCATCGTAGCGACATCCTGCGCTGAGGGTCAAGCAACCTTTTGGCGACAAAATTCCGACGGAAAGGTTCGAGGATTGCAAATTTTCTTGGAATTTCTCATTGGCTTGGTGTCTGGCAAACGCCTACAAGGGTTCCACGCGTGAAGAACATTCCCACCTCATTTCAAAAGAATACCCTGTGGACGGCGGTGACGGCCGTTTCCATGACCCTAACGGCGGTGATTGCGGTGGGATTGATCTGGTTGGCGACCCGGGTCATTGCGTTTTTGCAGCCCATTTTGATTCCCTTCGCCATCGCTGGAGTGCTGGCCTACCTGCTGGAGCCGGTGGTGAAGTGGCTGGAAGAAGGGGGTCTGAAGCGGACGCGGGCGGTGCTGCTGGTCTTTGCAACCTTCATCGTCCTGCTCGGTGGGCTGGGCTGGTGGGTGGTGGCGAAGGTGGTGGATCAAAGTGACAATCTGGGGGAGCGACTGGGTGGTTACACGGTGAGAGCGCGGGAGGCGGTGGTGGGGTTTGCGGATCAGTTCGAGAAAAAGACGGGTTTCGACCTGCTGCCCGGTTATCCGCAGGTCAAGACGGATGCCTCGGCTGGTGCTGGTGCCGGGGCCGAGCAGTCGGCGGCACCGTTGCTGGGGGATGGGAACGGGGCCGGACTGGGCGAGGCGGCGGGCGATGGGGAGGGGGAGTTGTTCGATCTGGCGGGGTTTTTGTCGGGGGAGTGGGTGCAGAAGACGCTGCCCGTCGTCCTTCGCAGTGGCTGGAATCTGGTGAAGAGCAGTCTGGGGGGCTTCCTGGGGGCGTTTGGGTTTCTGCTGTCGATGATCATCGTGCCGCTCTATTTGTACTACTTCCTGATTGAGAGCGCGAAGATCAAGGAGACCTGGGCGGACTACCTGCCACTGCGGGCGTCGCGGTTCAAAGATGAGGTGGTGGACTGCCTGATGGAGATCAATGGCTATTTGATCGCTTTTTTTCGCGGGCAACTGCTGGTGAGCATGATCAACGGTGCCGCGACGGGTTTGGGACTGATGATTGTGGGGCTGGATTTTGCGTTTTTGATCGGGCTGGCGCTCTGTGTTTTGGGAATCATTCCCTATCTGGGCATCATGCTGTGCTGGATCCCGGCGGTGCTGATCGCGAGTTTCCAAGGCGGCAGCGGCTGGATCCCGGCGGATCCGTGGTGGGTGATGCCTCTGGTGGTGACCGGGATTTTCGTGGTGTGGCAGCAAATTGACGGCTTCTTCATCACGCCAAAAATCGTCGGCGAGACGGTGGGTCTGCATCCGATGACGGTGATCGTGGCGGTGTTGCTATGGACCATGGTGCTGGGGGGACTGCTGGGTGCCATCCTGGCGGTTCCTCTGACAGCGTCGGTGAAGGTGCTGTTCCAGCGCTATGTGTGGCGGGCGCGGTTGGCACCGCAGACGGTGGGTGGCCTGCGGCATGGTGGGCCGCCGCAGCAGGCAGTGGATTCGGCGGTGCTGCCTTGATGGGGTTCTCCGGCGGGAGGGGGAGGGCTTCAGGGGAGGATCCAGGAAGAAAAATTTTATTTCATCCTTGATAATTTGGCAGGATTGAATATCATTTTTGAAATGTTAAAGCTTCCCCGAATACAAAAATTATAGATTATACAGATTAACCTTGATTTTTCTGTGAATCGTGTTAGTTTACTAAATATCCAGGCCTTCAATCTCTTCTACTGCTCCCATCATTATGTCTTCCTCAAACGGAACTTCATCCTCAGTCGCGGATCACACCAAGCTGGCGGATTTCATTTTGTACAGTCAGCGGGAGTTCCTGCTGAATCTGTCCAAGGAGTTGAACCGCGACAACATCTCCTTCGCTCAGTTCTTCCTCCTTACTTATCTGTCCACGTCGCGTGAGCTGACGATGACGGATATCGCCCGGAAGATGGGTCATTCGACGGCGGCGGCGACGGGCCTGGTGGACCGGCTGGAAAAGCTGGGCTACATGGAGCGCACCCATGCGGTGGATGATCGGCGCAAAGTGCTGGTCCGCATCACGCCGCGTGGTCTCGACCTGGTGGCCCGCCTGCGGGACGAGCTGCAAGGCCAGATCGCGGAGGCCATGCACGACGCGGAAGCCGAAGACGCGCTGTCCTTCATGTCCAGCTATCGCGGAGCCGATGATCGCATCGGTGCCAGCCGCTGAGTTCAGGATTCTGGAGCAATTTTCTGAGCATTGATTTTGGGAGAGATGGGCCTTGGCCTGTCTCTCCCTTTTTTGGGATGAGGGATGGGGGATGAAGAATGAAGAATGAAGAATGAAGAATGAAGGATGGGGGATGAGGGATGAGGGATGAGGGATGAGGGATGGGGGATGGGGGATGGTGAATCCGGTGAGGGGGCATGGGGTATTCGTGCGGAGTTTGACGCCGATGGGGAGTGCTGGTTAGCGTGGGGGCATGCAAGACTGTCCTCTGCGCACATCGGTGATTGGGTCGTATCCATTTCCAGCTTGGCTGGAGCATGCGGCGGCAGATTTGGCGGCGTTTGGGACGGCGGATGTTGCGGAGATGCGGGAGGATGCAACGATGATCGCGATTCAGGATCAGCTGGCGGCGGGTTTGGATGTGATCACGGATGGGGAGCAGACGCGGTTTGATTTCAATCTGTCTTTTTACGGCTTCATTGAGGGCATCGCGCTGGAGGCGGCCAGTCCTCGACGCTGGGGACCGCCAGCCCACGATCAGCGCGGCAAGCATGAGATCGTGGGTGAGCTGGCGGCACCGCGTGGTCTGGGGGCGGTGGAGGAGTTTGAACGTCTGCGGCGGTTAGCTCCGCGAGATGTGGCGCTGAAGGTGTCGGTGCCGGGACCGTTTACTTTATCGGGTCGATTGCTGCCGAATGAGCGGTATGCCGATCGTTATGCGATCACGGAGGCGTTGCTGCCGGTGGTGCGGAAAGAGATCGAGGATCTGGTGGCGGCGGGCGTGGGTGAGATCTGCGTGGATGAGCCGAGCATGAGCTGCTACGGCTACCGGGAGGATCCGCGTCGGTTGGTGGATATCTTCAATCGTACCGTGGAGCCTGCGGTGGGGCGGGCGCGTCTGTGTACGCATCTTTGTTTTGGGAATTTCAAAGGGCACGCGGTGGGTTGGCGACGTTATGCGCCGCTGTTTCCGGCATTCCTGGATCTGCACTGCGATGAGATGCACGTGGAAATGGCGAGCCGTGAGTATGCGGAGCTGGAGATCCTCGGCGAAATTTCGCGCCGTCGGGATGTGGCGGTGGGCATCATCGATGTGAAGAGTTATTACATTGAGACGGAAGATAACGTGGCGGATGCGGTGCGGGCTTGTTTGAAATACGCGCCTGCCGATCGGTTGGTGCTGGCTCCAGACTGTGGGCTGAGTCAAACGGCGCGCTGGGCGGCGCGGAAAAAGCTGGCCAGTCTGGTGGCTGGGGTGCGAAAGGTGAGGGGTGAGATTTGATGGCTGTGAACGTTGGATGAATCGAAGGAGATGAGTATGATCGAACCGGTTTTGAAGGATGAGGCGCTGTTGGAAGATGTGGCGCGGGCGGGGGGTGAGGCTCCCGATGCGCTGCATGTTCGATGGTTGGGTCAGAGTGGGTTTTTGTTGGAGTGGAATGGATGCCGTGTGTTGTTAGATCCGTACCTGTCGGACAGTCTCACTCGCAAGTACGCGGCGACGGACAAGCCGCATGTGCGGATGACGGCGCGCTGCGTGGATCCGGGGGCGTTGACGGGCATTCAGTTTGTCACGGCGAGCCATGCTCACACGGATCATTTGGATGGTGAGACGCTGCGTGCGGTGGCGGCGGCGAATCCAGGGGTTCGATTGCTTTTTCCAGGGATGATCCGAGATGAGGTGAGGCGTCGGCTGGAGGGCGCGGAGGTGGAGGAAGTGGAGCTGAATGCGGGGGATGAAGCTTATTTTGATGCGGAACAGGTGCGTTTTTGCGGTGTGACGGCGGCTCACAATGAGGTGGTGCAGGATGATTACGGTCGCTCTGAGTGTGTTGGGTTTTTGCTTCAGATGGGTGAGTTCCGAATCTATCACAGTGGGGACACGCTGTGGCATGAGGGGCTGCTGGAGAAATTGCTGGAGTGGCGCTGTGACCTGATGCTGCTGCCGATCAATGGGAACAAGCCGGAGCGGCGGGTGGCGGGCAATCTCAATGGGACGGAGGCGGCGGCATTGGCGCGGGCCGGTGATTCGCGCTGGGTGGTGCCGTGCCATTACGAGATGTTCGAGTTCAATACAGAGAGTCCGGCGGAGTTTGTGACGGCCTGTGAGCGGCTGGGGCAGCCGCACCGGGTGATGCGGTGTGGAGAGCGGCTTGTGCTGCCGAGGTCGCGTTTTGAAGAGGATTGAT
>JAGRPD010000515.1 GCA_020439875.1 Verrucomicrobiales bacterium | reverse complement strand
TGGAGCGATCACGGCTACCACCTCGGCGAGCATCATTTGTGGCAAAAACGCACCCTCTTTGATGAATCCTCCCGGGCTCCACTCATCATCGTGGCCCCGCAAATCCCCGCCGCCGCGCGCGGCCAAACCTGCCACCGCGTGGTCGAGTTCATCGACATTTACCCCACGCTGGCCAGCCTCGCAGGCATCCCTCCCGCAGCGCCGCTGCCCGGGCACGACCTGCGCCCGCTGCTGCAGGATCCGCAGGCCGCCTGGCCACACCCAGCTTTCACCCAGATCCTGCGCCCGTTTGATCCCCAGGTCATGGGCCGCGCCATCACCACCGAGCGCTGGCGCTACATCGAGTGGAATGGCGGAGAGGCGGGCAGCGAGTTGTACGATCACCTCCACGATCCTCGTGAACTCACCAACCTCGCCAACGATCCCCAGCGGGCCGATTTGATCCAGCGCTTGCGAGCCCAGTTTGCCGATCGCGCCCGCGCCACACCACCACCGCCCTCCGTGCCCGTCCATCCCCATCGCCTCTGATTTTTTTTTTCACCATGCGCCACCTCCTCCTCACCCTGCTCCTCGCCACCACCCTGCACGCGGCCGAAAAACCCAACATCGTCATTCTCTACGCCGACGACATGGGCTACGGCGATCTCGGCGCGAACAATCCCGAGTCCAAAATCCCCACCCCGCACCTCGATCAGCTCGCCGCGCAGGGCATGCGCTTCACCGATGCCCACAGCAGCTCCGGCATCTGCTCGCCCTCGCGTTTCGCCCTGCTCACCGGCCGCTACCACTGGCGGCGCTTTCACGACATCGTCAACAGCTGGGGGCCCTCCGTTTTTCGCGCCGATGACCTGACGCTGCCCGGCATGCTGCAGAGCCAAGGCTACCAGACCGCCTGCATCGGCAAATGGCACCTCGGCTGGGATTGGGACGCACTGCGGCGGCCCGACGCGGAAATGATCGGGGAAGGCAAAGCTCGCACCTGGCCAGCAGCGGCGTTTGATTGGTCGCGCCCCATCCCCGACGGCCCCACCGCGCATGGCTTCGACTACTACTTCGGCGATGACGTGCCGAACTTCCCACCCTACGCCTGGATCGAAATCGATCGCGTCACCCAGGCACCGACGCTGCCGTTTGAAGTCATCACCCCCACCACCGAAGGCAGCCCCGAAAGCCGGCCCGGTCCCATGGTCGCCGGTTGGCGGCAGGATGCCGTGATGCCCGAGCTAACCCGTCGCGCCGTGCGCTGGATCGCCGATCAGGCCGGTCGCAAGACACCGTTTTTCCTCTACTTCCCCTGGACCTCACCGCACGCCCCCATCGTGCCCACCGCCGAGTGGCAGGGCCGCACCCAGGCGGGAGGTTTTGGAGACTTCATGGCACAGAGTGATGCCTGCGCAGGCGAGGTGCTGCAGGCGCTGGCCGATCACGGTCTGACCGAGAACACGGTGGTCATTTTCACCGCCGACAACGGCCCCGAACACTACGCCTACGAGCGGGTGCGGCAGCATCAACATCGCAGCATGGGACCGTTGCGCGGCCTGAAGCGGGACATTTACGACGGCGGCCACCGCGTGCCCATGGTGGTGCGCTGGCCCGGCCACGTGCCAGCGGGACGGGTGAGTGACGGACTCATCGGCCAGATCGACATCCTGCCCACGCTGGCCGCCATCACCGGTTTTGAAATCCCAGCCAGCTCCCCGCTCGATGGCGTCAATCAACTGCCGCTCTGGCTCGGCCAAGCTCCCAGCGCCCGTCACCATCACGTCCACAACACCTATGACAAAGGCTGGGCCATCCGCTCCGGTGAGTGGACCCTCGTCGATGCCCCCACCGGCTATCGCAGCAAGCATCCCGCCTGGTTTGACGAAGCCAACGGCTACGGCCAAGAACCCGCCTTCGGCCTCTACCGCATGACCGACGACCCCAGCCAGCACCACAACCTCGCCAACGATCATCCCGAAAAAGTCACCGAACTCCGCAGCCTGCTCAAAGCCATCCGAGAAGAAAACTGACCTCCGCGCAGGGGGAGGAAGTGGCCTGCGCAACGCACCCCCTGAAGCCCGAGAGGTTCTTGGAACCACGAATGGGAGTCAGGCTTGGAAGATCGAAAGCTCAACCCCGATGACTGATTGTTGAAGGGGATTGATCGCTGACGTGGTTCGCACCTTTCCCGCAATCGCAGCAGGACCTTTTAGCAGGATTTGACCAAAGCCTGAAGTGCGCCCCAAGAAAAACGGGGAACGCACGCGCCCTCACATGCTGTTGTCGAAGCCCACGCCGACAACCCCATGGAAACGGCAAAGCCGCACTACACTCTAACTTCCTCATGCGAGCCCTGCCACCGATCCGAAGAACCGAATGCACCGCAGCGAACTGTAGGTGGGGGCATCGACCCCACAGCGTCTGAAAAGACAAGGAAAAGCCAAATCTCACCGCATCTGCTTTTATCGGGTCTGGCTTTGCATTCGCAACGGCCGGGGTGCGAAGGCTCGGACGATTTTTGGAACCACGAATGCACACGAATTGACACGAATGGGAGCCAAGCGTGGAAGGTCGAAGGCTGAACGCCGAGTGCCAAAACCCCATTCAAAAACACAACTTGCATCACATCCCGGTCAATCCGCCGGGCCTGTTCAACCAGGGCTCGCTTTGCCACCTCCGCTGCGCAGCAAGACACCATTTATTGTTAGCTCCGCTTTGTTGGTCACTAATGTCTACGTCGCTTCGTCAACAAAGAGAGAAGCCCTGCGACAACCAGCATCATCGATGACGCCTCAGGAACAAGAGTCCATCCTGCATTGGTAGGGTTAAAGCCCGACGGAAACTGAGTTGTTGAGCTAAACATTGGTGGCGTGTCTTCGGAATATGGACCCAGAATGGGATCGAAAAAGGACGAGCTTAAAGCCCAAGCTGGAACTCCGGAAAGGTCAGAACCCGCAAAATTTGTAGAGTTTATTTTCCAGTATTGAAATGCACTTTCCCCTCCAAAGAGAGTGGCTCCACTCAGATTTGCTGAGTCAAATATTGACAACTGAAATGCTGACATCCCTCCACCCAAGATCGAATTCGACAGGTTAGCTCCTTCAAAGGTAGTTCCTTGAAATGCGGAAATTCCCGCTACTATCGAAGAATTTGAGAAATCACTAAAACTTAGATCAGATCCTTGAAGATAGCTATTCCCAGCCACAATATTCAAATTTGGACAAATTAGGTTCGAGTAGTCGCCGCTAGGTGATGACGAAGAGAGCACTGCACATTCTGAGGTTGCGGGCACTGACAATGTTGCCATTACAAGCAAGAAGAGTTTAGGAAGTTGTTTCATAATCGAGATTTTGAGCGAACGTCCAAGCTCACCCAATCCTGCCGGAGAGCGCGGCTTCGACTGGGCCTTGAGGGTTCATGTTACGTAGAGAAATCGACTCGGGGCGCGTCAGGATTTGGGCGCAGTGTCTTGTTGAACTAAGCCGCTCTAGGGCGGGGCGGAAGAGGGGTGTCATGAGCAAGCGGAGCTGGATGACTTGGAGGGCGATTCATAGGGAATATTTTACGAGATTGCAGCCCCATGAACAAGCCCAAACATCCCTCCACCCCGTTGTCTGCACCGAAGCCTTCTACCCTCTCCCCATTTTTCACCCACCATCTTTTACCAGATTTCA
>JAGRPD010000514.1:12861-13174 GCA_020439875.1 Verrucomicrobiales bacterium | reverse complement strand
TGGCCAGCACCACGCCCATGTCTGCTTCAGGCAGCATCGAAAGATCCCAGCGCCTCTCCACGGAGTGTCCGCGAGCGGTGAGAAACTCGCGCGCGGCCAAAAACGGATCCGTTCGCGCTCGACCTTTGTAGCCGATCTCGTGCGTCACATCCTCCCAATGTCCACCGCAGCCTACGCCGACCAGCAGCATCATCAGCAGCAGACCCACCTGCAGCGCAGCGGTCGCAGGCTGCCGCTGGGGCGCTGGCGCCAGCGTGGCCTGATCATACGGCCAGCGTCCGCAGAGCCTGTCAAAATCGGCTGCCGAGGGCCA
>JAGRPD010000514.1:5900-12838 GCA_020439875.1 Verrucomicrobiales bacterium | reverse complement strand
TTTGTTAGATCGGAAAAATACGCCGCAAGCTCCGGTGCCGCCTCCGCCGTCACGCGCTTCAGGCAGTCGTCTTCGGTATCGCTGTCGCGAATGCCGACCCGCGCGCGCAGCACCAGCCGGGCCAGCGCGCCTCGGTAGAGCAGGCTCAGCGCCTCTCGGGGTTGCCCCGCCGCCCAGGCCGCCCGCGCCGCGCCCAGCAGATCCTCCGGCAGGCTTTCCTCGGTGATTTCGAGACCCATCACCATGCGAGCGGGGCGCTTCCCCTCCCCGCGGAGGCCCTTCATCGGCAGGCTCGCACTGCGCAGGTACTTCGCCAAACCCAGCGCAATGAAGACCACCAGGGCGATGAGTCCACTCATCCCAATCACCAAAAAAATCCCATTGAGCCAAGCGCTATCGATCTTGCTGGACGAACCAGACTCCGACTTGTCGGGTATCCAAACCCTCTCCGTTTTCGAGTGCACCTCAAACTCCGGACGTGCCAGCACCTCTTCGAGCGTGGCTCGCGGACCCTCGGGAGGCTCCGCCGTTTTGGGTTCCTCACCGAGCGCACTCCCCAGCAGCAGACCGATCATCAGCAGCACCGCGACGGACTGCTGTGCCGCCTGCTGCAGCCGCTGCGCCAGCATGCGAAACACCACCTCAATGTCCCAACCTTCCATCTTCGAACGGCAGTTCAAATACAGCCCAAATCCCGCGCCGACGTAGAACGGCTCGATCAGTGTGATGGACGCCAGATAGAGCAGATTCGAATACCACTCGAAGGCATGGGAGAGATTCGTCGCATCATCCAGCCCGCCGGAGAACCACTCGTCGATCGGCGGCAACCCTGAGGAGGGAGCTAATTTTGCCGTCAGCATCAGGAGCCCGAAGAACACCGCGATCTCCAGATGCAAAAAGGCCACCGTGGCCGCACTGCCCGAGGATCCACCTTCGATCGAGAGTCCCCGCAGCCGCGCGCGCGCGGCGGCACCGCGCTGCCCCTCCAGCATCCACACCGGTAGGGCAAAGGCGCGGATCATGCTCAGGCGGCGCCACAGCAGTGCTGGCAGCAGAAATTTCAGCCACAGCCTCGGCCACGCCTTCCACGTCTCGCGAAAACCAGGACGATCCCCAAAAGTCGCCCGGCTGATGAAATACAGCGGCACCCGATCATACAGCGGCTTCAGCCACCAGACCGCGAGCGAAAACCAGCCTGGGTGATCGCGCAGCGCCACCGCCAGCACCACCCACAGCGGTCCCACCGTGGCCAGCCACAGCAGCAGGATGCGGCCGTAGTCCCGCCGCACCAGGGAGCAGCCCAGGTCCACCGCCTCCCAGGGTCGGCGGGGTCGCAGCACCACGGTCAGGTCTTCAAGCTTCATCTCCCGCCGCCCTCCTCCCTGCCAGCAGCAGGTAGCTCACCACCGCCAGCCACACCCCAGCGCCCACCGTGTAGCGCATCCATGGCGGCGTCGGAGTGGCCGACCAAAACCCCTCGATCACCGCCGCACAACTGATCAAAAACACCGCACCGAGCAGCAGCACCAGCGCCCGCCGTCCCGCCACCACCAGCGCTGTCCGGCGCGAG
Organism: Verrucomicrobiales bacterium; assembly: GCA_020439875.1. Classification (GTDB taxonomy): domain Bacteria; phylum Verrucomicrobiota; class Verrucomicrobiia; order Verrucomicrobiales; family Verrucomicrobiaceae; genus JAGRPD01. The sequence continues at coordinate 11,268 of JAGRPD010000514.1, read as the reverse complement.
TAAGAGCGCGGATTGAGAATCGCAAACCCCATGCGCATGCCCGCCGCTCCAGAGATCACGATGCCCAGCAGCTCCGGCGCGGAATGCCCCGAGACAAAGGACCAAAACGTCTCGGGATTGCAGGCATGCTGCACGTAGCCCGCCGCTGCACCGATGTAGAGGCCATTGAACAGCAGCGTGAAGATCGCTCCGATCCCAAAAGCTAGCCCGCTCGCAAACGTGCGCAGGCCGATGCCCACGTTGTTGAAAATGTAAAAGGCAAACATGGCAAAGTTGGAACCAAACTCCTTCCGCATGTAGTCCTGCGGAGAAGTGCCCTCTCCATACATCGCCTCCATCTGCAGCATGCCCTCCGAGCCCAGCAGCCGCATGGCCCACTCCGGCTCATGCGGTGTGTAAAACAGCAGCAGCAAAAAAGGTCCCCAAAACAGCAGACTGCTCAGCCAAAACAGCCGCCATTCCTCCCGCACTGCCTGCGGAAAATCCACCGCCAGCAACCGCCAAGCCCGCTCTCCACCCATCGAGACCCGCCGCTCCAGCTCCCGATAGCCACCCAGCGCCAGCGCATTGAGCCGCTCCACCAGCTTCGGCCCATACATCCGATGGCGCGCCACCGAGAGATCGTGGCAGATCTGCCGAAACAAAGTGGGCAGCCGCTCCGTGTCCTCCAGGTTTTTGCCTTTGGCCAGCTCATCCAGCACCGATTCGTAGCGCTGCCAGCGGTGATCGTTCTCACGCTCGAACTCCGTCGCATTCATCCCCGCTGCCGCCCCTCCACTGCGCCCCATCAGCCACAGCCCCATGCCGCAGAGCCGCCGCAGACCGGCTGCGCCTGGCGCGCGAGTCAGCGGCTGCACCACATCCGCCAGCTCCAGCCGTCGCGCATCGGACCAGCCCGGAGCCCTTTCCAAAAACTGTAGCAACGCCGCCTGCTCCTCGCGGCTCAGCGCCACCGGCGGAGGAGCGGATTCCACGTTCACCTGAAACTCCGGCGTCACCATTTTTCGCCGTTCCTCCGCATACACCACCACCGTATCCGCCACCAGATCCCCCAGCCTCTGAAAGCGCCGCGTGCTCAGGCAGCTCACCAGACCCGTGAGGTAACAGGCGGGCATGAAATCGATCGTGCGCAGCAGATTGCGGATCAGACTTTGCGGCAATCGCACGGGAGCCCCGCTGGCCGCCGTCACCTTCAGCCCCATGGACCGCTGTCCCGGCGTGGCCGCGTGCTTGCCCATCTCGAAAAAGACGTTGTAGAACCAATTGAAAAGAAACATCGCCAGCAGCATCACCCCGACGATGATCGCCGACTGATCGGTGAAGATCCCCATCATGCCGAGCACGATGCTGGCCACCACATACACCAGGATCGTCACGAGCAGATCGATCAGCCAAGCAAGGCAGCGGACGGTGGGACCCGCCACTCGGATGTGAACCGTCACCCCCTCCGCCAATTCGACGGGTTGCAGCGTGTCAGCCAGGGTTTGATTCGACATATCAGTGAGAGAGCCCCTACCTAAGCGGGCGCAATCCGCTTTGACAATCTCCAAGTGCGCATCGTAAGCTGCCTGCCCAAACCTCTGCGCTGCATGGAAAACAACCCCTACTCCAGCCCCGTCTCCGATGTCTTCGGCACCTCCAGCATCACCGATGCCGCCCAGGTCTCCGAGGGTGTGGTCAGCCAGTTGCGCCGCACCAAAGGGTGGGTGCAGTTCCTCTCGGTCATTTCGTTCCTCGGTGCGGCCTGGATGGTCCTGATGGGAATCGCCATGCTTGTGGGTTCGAGTGCCATCTCCAGGGTCCAGCCGCAAGGTTCACCTTTTCCCATCGGTCCGCTATACACGACCATGGGTTTCTTTTACATCGGACTGGCCGTTGCCTACCTTTACCCGGGCATCAAGCTGTGGAAATACGGCAGCCGGATCGGTCAGCTCACGCGAGACCGCGCTTTGTTCACTCTGGAGGCGGCGCTCAATGAGCAGCGCGCCTTTTGGAAGTATGCAGGCATCATGACCCTCGTCATGATCGGGCTCATGGTCGCCATCTTTGTGGGTGCGGTGATTTTCAGCGCGACACAGGCCACTCGCGGGGTCTGACCAGGTAGGTGCGATGCAGCTGTAGATGGCCGCAGTGAGGCCGAGCAGCTGTAGATGGCCGCAGTGAGGCCATTTGACCAGGAACCGCAAACGAAAAGCCGCCGCACGCGTCCCCCGCCAGCTCGCTCTAGAGACAATACCAAAAAAATATCGCCCCAGATCGTTCGAAGATTGTTCCGCACTCTGCGATTTTCGGCGATCCGCGCAGGGCTCATCTTTGGTCAGTAGCGATGGAAAATCGAAAACCAGAGCTTTCGAGTGTGACTGTGGGTCCGCTCATGTTCCTTATCGGCGGAACTTCATTTTCGGCAGGATGGATGGCGATCCGCCTTTGGCGTGATCATGCCGACTACTTGAAGACCGTCTTTTGGCCAGAAGGTGGTCAGGCGTTTGCATTGAACTTCCATCCGATCCTTCTGACCTCCGTTTGCCTGTGCACCGGCGTGATCGCGCTGGGCCTGTTCTGCTCCAACTTGGTCTTCGCCGTAGCTAAGCGATCTCATGCAGACCTTGTTTGGAACGCACTTACCGCCGCCAGTCTCGGCCCATTCTTCTATCTTATTGGCTGCTGGTTGGGGGGGTTCTGAGGTGTCTCGGTTACACTGTGAATCACACCGTTGTTCGCCATCACCATCACAAGCCCCGCAATCAACGTCACCCCAATCCAGAGCGCTGCCAAGGCATAGCATGAGGTCGTTAGGAGCAGGAATCCTGAATGTTTGGCTGGTTTCGAGTCGGGCCAGCGATCGAAATAAACGGCGATCGCAATTGCACCGAGGGTCAGCGCTAGCGCGATCCAAATCCCCATCGAGGTGTCTGACTGCCTGCCAATCATCAGCGAGGTGATGGCTGGCATCTTTGCCTTAAACTCGAAAACCAAAAACAGATCCTCTGCCAGCCTCGCCAGAGAGCGACTGACTGTGGCCGCGAGTAGCAGACTAAAGGCACCCGCCAGCACGCAAACCCAGCGAATGAAAGAATGAATGGATAACGGCATCTCAACAGTTTGCTTCAATCAGCTCCCACTTTTCAATTCTCCTTCCTCCATTCCTGCCTTCCTCATTGAAAACCTTCTCCCCCTCGTATATTCTCCCGTCTGGATGGGCCGGAGTGATCGCTCGTCGGTGCTGCCTCGGCAGCGCGCGGACGAGAGGAAAGTCCGGGCACCCCAGGGCAACGTGCCACCTGAAAAGGTGGGGATCGGCGGCGCAAGCCCCGGTCACGGACAGTGTCACAGAAAACATACCGCCGCCTGGCAACAGGAGGTAAGGGTGAAAAGGCGAGGTAAGAGCTCACCGCTCCAACCGCAAGGAAGGAGGCAGGACAAACCCCACGTGGTGCAAGACAAAGCAGGAGAAACGGCCCGCCCTGGCCGCAAATCCCGCCCCGGCGGGATGGATAACTCCGGGTATTAGTCGCATCTCTTCGGAGGGCGGGACGGGCAACCGTCCGGCAGACAAATGATCACACCAGAGGCCGCAAGGCCCGAGGACAGAACCCGGCTTATGAAGGCCCATCCACCTCCCTCCCCTCCGGTCACTCGACCGGAGGGGAGACCTTTTTTCAGAGAGCAGCCCCCGAAAGGGGCCGAAGGGGCAGCTGCAGGAGATGGCACCGGTTTGCAACCGGTGAACCGTGGCCGCGATTTGCAATCGCGCGCCCCTCGATCCCGTGCTCGGATGCCCTTTCCTTCTGGACAAGCCACCGAGGAGCCAAAATTACCGCGCACCCACCCCATCACACCACCCGCGCACCCGCAGTCGCCATCTCCTCCAAGGCCTTCTCCGCGTCTCCCGCCTGCAGGTTGACGCCGCGGCATCCCGCCGCCAGCAGCTCGACCTCAAAGCCCTCACTCAGGGCATCCAGCACCGTGAACTTCACGCAGTAGTCCGTGGCCACACCCGCCACCGTCAGCGCCGTCACACCGCGCTCCCTCAACCACGCGCCCAGACCGGTGCTCGCGCGATGGCCGTTGTCGTAAAAACCGCTGTAGCTGTCGATGCCCCGGTCCGTCCCTTTCGGAAACACGCGCTCAATTCTCCGAGTGTCGAGCCCCGGCGCAAACAACGCCCCTCCCGTGTTCTGCACGCAGTGCACCGGCCAAAGGGTCTGCGGCAGACCGTTCAAATCGATCTGCTCATAGACTTCCCGGCCCGGATGATTGGCGGCGAAACTGCCGTGGTCCGTCGGATGCCAATCCTGCGTCGCCACCACCCGCTCAAACTGCGGCATCAAGGCGTTCACCACCGGAATCACCTCATCCCCACCCGGCACCGCCAGCGCACCGCCGGGCATGAAGTCATTTTGAAGATCGATCAGCAGCAGGGTTTTCATCCGCCCCATCCCCTCCGCAGGTCTTGCAGAAACTCCAGCGGACCGCAGGTCTTGAACTCGGGATAAAATACCCCCGCCTCCTCCAAGTGGCCGTCATATGTCACCAAATGTGTCGCTCCGCCGTTCAGCGCCACAAGCAGGAACGGAGTGTCGTCAGAATCGACAGGGTAGTGCCGCAGGTGGAAAAAGCCGATCCGCACAGTCTCGCCTAGCACCGCGATTTCGTTAATCAAACGCGTCGCCAAGGTCGGTGCAATGTCGTGCTCCAGCAACTTCTCGACGTATTCGGTTAGAATGTCACCGGAGTAAAGCCAAACAAATTCGCTCGCACGCCATCTCTGGATCAACTCCGCATTGGGGCTGCCCTCTGTCCGCGTTTTCTGCGCCGCGAGCACGACGTTTGTATCGACTACGGTTCGGAAGAACATGGGCTGTCCAATTGGTCCAGAATCTCCCCGTAGCTTTCCTCAAATCGATCCATCGCCGCTTCACGGTCAAAACCCTCTGCCTTCATCTTCTCCGCCCGCTCTATTGCCCCCCGCACGATTTCCTGTGCCTGCGCGCTGTAGCGCGACTTGCGCTTGCGATCCTGCGTCACCTCCGCGCGAAGCCAGAAGATCAGGCGATCCTGCAGCCCCTCCACCTGCGCCGCCTCGGCAGCTAGATCGTCTGGAATGTCCACCATCGACAGAAGTTTCATCACTTGAACTTACCTCCTTCACGCCTCCCGGTCAATGTCCCCTGAGCGTGTCCATTAGCGACAGCTTTCGTCCCTGAAGCGTTCGCTCCACACCCGCTGGGTAGGCGTGCGGATTTTGCAACCGCTTCACCGTCGCATGGAGGTGAGTCAACTGATCACGGCACCGAGCTTGGATCTCGGGCAGCGATGGCGACTCCGCGACCAGAGCCCCACGACGAAACACCGGCTTGAGGAGGTC
>JAGRPD010000514.1:0-5770 GCA_020439875.1 Verrucomicrobiales bacterium | reverse complement strand
CGCACCTGCTGGATGCCGGGATTGCTCACCTTGATGGCCTGCTCGCTGAGTTTGATCTTGGGTTCCCACTCGCCCGCTTCATGGCGAATGGCTCCCAGTTTGTACACACCGCCCAACGCCGGTTGGTCCCCGCCGGTCACCATTTGCGTGCCCACGCCCCACACGCCGATCTTCGCCCCCTGATGCTTCAGACTTTCGATCAGATGCTCGTCCAAATCATTGCTCGCCACGATCACAGCCTCTGGAAAACCAGCCTCATCCAGAATGCGCCGTGCCTCCACGCTGAGCCATGCCAAGTCGCCCGAATCCAACCGCACACCGGCGAGTTCGTGGCCGCGCTCGCGAAGTTGACGCCCCACCTCCACCGCGTGGCGCACCCCCTCCAGCGTGTCGTAGGTATCCACCAGGAAAATGCAGTTGTTCGGCATCGCCTCCGCATAGGCTTCAAACGCCTCCAGCTCGGAATCAAACGACATCACCCACGAGTGCGCATGGGTGCCCTTCACCGGGATGCCGTGAATCTTGCCCGCCAGCACGTTCGAAGTGGCCGCACATCCGCCGATGAACGCCGCCCGACTCGCCATCACCGCTCCATCGGGTCCCTGCGCCCGGCGCAGCCCAAACTCCAGCACGGGTTCACCTCGCGCCGCCTCGCACACCCGCGCCGCCTTGGTCGCGATCAAAGTTTGGAAATTCACGATGTTTAAGAGCGCCGTCTCCACCAACTGCGCCTGCAGCAGCGGACCCCGCACCCGAACCAGCGGCTCATGCGGAAACACCACCGTGCCCTCCGGGATCGCATCCACATCGCATTCCCAGCGCAGCCCCCGCAAAAACTCCAGAAAGCCCGCCTCAAACAAAGGCTTGCCATCCCGACCCGTCAGAATCGCCAGATAATCGAGATCCTCCGCCTCAAACCGAAAACCCTCCAGCCACCGCACCACATCGCCAAGCCCCGCCGCCACCGCATACCCACCCGCAAACGGCAGTCGCCGAAAAAACAAATGAAACACCGCCTCCCGCTCCGCCATGCCCGACTTCCAATAACCCGCGGCCATCGTGAGTTGGTAGAGATCGGTGAGGAGCGGGGTGTTCGGATTCATGGCAAATCAATAGGGAGGCAAGGTGCGTCGCAAGCCATGCAAAAGCACGACGGCGAGGAAGAATGCATTTCGAAGTACAACGAACGGCCAAGGTGCGTGGGGCACTTTCCTGGAGGATTTCGCCACGGCAAACGCCACTTTCCGAATGTGACTCACGGATCGAGGCCAGTCACAAATTCCCTCGATCCATTCCTGCGGAATCCCTTCCTCACCGACCTCTGCACCACTGATCCCGCCCGCAATCGATGCCACGGTGTCGGTGTCGCCACCACATTCGATCACGCTGCGCACCGTGGTTGCAAAGTCTCGTCGATGCCGCAGCCATGCATACAACGCAACGGCCACGGTATTCGGCGCGAAACCACTGACGCCCGTTCCACAGCCGATCTCGACGGCGAAATCCATGACGCTTTGTTCCGTCTTGAGACCCGATTTCAAACGCTGCCACCGGCTCTTCATTTCGTCACTCACCACATGCCGTTCCAGCCGCCCAATGGCTTCACCGTTGGACAATCCATGAACGGAACACGCGGCCGCTTCAGCGACGAGAACCGCCGACTCTTCCGCGCGCGGATCGGTGTGCGTCACTTGGCAGGCGGCGATGGCAACGTCACGTCTTTGGGTTGCATCCTCGCTACAGATCACACCCACGATGACGCTGCGCATCGCCGCTCCGTTTCCTGCCGATCTCACGCCTGACTTACGGGCCGGAATTCCGAGCCACAATCGTGCAATCGCCTTGGCCGTGCTCAGCCCCACACCCGCAGGAAGGGCAAGGAGCCACCACTGCAGTTGACGACCCAAATCACGCTGCATTTCATCCAAATCATCGGGATGCCGACACAACGCCGCCGCCAGCATCAACGATTGCTCCGTGTCATCACTCAGCATTCCACGCCCCAGCACCAGGCGATGCCTCGCGGTTCCCAGCTTGGCGATGCGCCGCCGCGACAGACCCTCATACGGCAATCCCAATGCATCTCCCACCGCCGTTCCAAGCAGGCAACCCAGAACGGCCTGATCTCGCTGAATGGGTGAATGGAAACACTCTGTCATGGCTGATTCCTCCGCCCGTCCACACCCAGCAGTTCCTCATAGCGACGAAGATCGGCCAGTCCGAAACAGCAAAAGATTACCCGTTCCAGGGAACTCGATTCAGCCACAAAGGCGCGCACCGTGGCCACGGCCAACTCGGCGGCAGCATCAGCCGGATAGCGATACACGCCGGTTGAGATGCAAGGGAATGCGATGCTTTTCAAACCGTGATCCGCAGCCAAACGGAGCGAGTTCTCATAGCAGGATCGCAGATGATCCGGCTCCCCTTGCTTGCCGCCATTCCACACCGGCCCAACCGTGTGAATGATGTACTTAGCCGGAAGTTCGTAGCCCCGAGTGATCTTTGCTTCGCCCGTTCGGCAACCATTTAACGTCCGGCATTCCTCCAGCAGATCCGGACCCGCCGCACGATGGATCGCGCCATCCACGCCTCCTCCGCCGAGCAGCGAGGAGTTGGCGGCATTGACAATCGCATCGACATCGAGCTGCGTGATGTCGGCGCACACACATTCGAGTTCTGTTTTCATGCAAATTGAATGTATTGAGGTGGCACATGCTCGACCAACCACACCCCGTTGGTGCTGCGGAAGAATACATGTCCTTCGCGATGCATCTGGCCGCCGAGAATAGTGAGGAGCGCAGGTCTCCCGTGCCGGGCTCCAACTTCCTGGGTGACTTGGGTCTCCGCCGAGAGATGGACGTGGTGTCGCTGCATCTTCAACAGGCCCTTCTCGCGAATGGAATTGAGGAATCGCGTCGCCGTGCCATGATACAGCAACTCCGGCGGTGATTCCGGCGTGTAAGCGAGATCCACCTCCACCGAATGGCCTTGACTGGCGCGGATGCGAGTTTGGTCGGCATTGAATTCAAAGCGTTTTTTCACGTTGGTGGCGACCACATGATTCAAATCGTCACGAGAGATTGGGCACCCCCCCTTGGCACAACCTTCGAGCAAATTGGCGACATCAACCCAGCCTGAGGGATCAAGTGTCACATGGGCCGCATCTGGCTGGTGGCGGAGAACGAGGCTGAGAAACTTGCTGGTTCGTGTGGTTTGATCAGGCGTCATGGATAGTCTTGGTGACAAAGGTTTTGAAAAGTGATTTCAACTCCTCCCGCCTCGGAGGAGCGGTGGACCAATCGGCGGAAAGGTCTTGGAGGCGGTGGACCAAGCCGACCAAAAGTTGACCGGGGGCGACCCTGTAGCTGCGGGCAAAGGGGAAGAGAGTGGCGGTCATGGTTTTAAAGGTGGATTTGGGCGAGTTTAGCGTTCGTCAGAAGGCATGAAATGATCGGATGTCCTCAATTCGCCCCAACGGGGCCAAACAACCCAGCCCAGGGCAAACGAGCACTGGCGAGTGCCGCCCTGGGACCGGTATGTGCGACCGCCAAAGCCCTGTAAGGGCGAGGCATGGCGTGTTTGTCGGCAGAGTGATTCTCAATCCCAGACATAGGCTTCGTCGTAGGAGAGTTGGTGGTTTTCCAGGAACCTGCGGAACTCGTCCTGGAAGGTTCGGACGCGGTGGTGTTCGGCCTGATTGACAATGTAGTGGGTGACGGTTTCAAGCTGGGAGGCACTGACGGAAAAAATCCCGTAGCCGGCCTGCCAGGCGAACCCTGGCAGGTTTGCGTTTTCCTTCATCCACTTCGAGGACTCGACCTTCGTTGCCTTCACGACATCGGCCACGGTCACGGTGCGAGAGAGGCGAAGGAGCAGATGCACATGATCGGGCATTCCGCCGACGCAAAGGGCGGGGCAATGGATCGCGTTGAGTGTGCCGGCCAGGTAGGCATGGAGCCTCGGTTGGATGTCCGCGCGGATGAGCGGCTGACGGTCTTGGGTCGAGAACACCAGATGCAGGTAGATTTGAGCGAGGGATTGGGGCATGGCCGGTAGGGTGCGGTTGTCTCGCCCTTTCAGGGCTTGGGATTTGGGGGATGCCTGACCCAGGGCGGCGCTCGCTCACGCGAGCTTGCCCTGGGCTGGGTTGTGTTGCCCCGTTGGGGCTGGGGTGAGTTGTGAATCAGTGAGTGGGTGGGTTGGGGAATGATTGGCTGACCTCAATGAGGCCGATAATGTGTTGATTGAACTCCGCGAGATCTTCCCCCGGCACCCAGAGTTCACGATGGATGTTGCCTCCCACGACTTGCTCTTCGAAACGACTGAGGTAGTCGGCATCCATTTCGAACCGGGTCACAAATCCCGATCCCGATGCCGACTCATTCCAGTCACGGGCGATCTGGATCGCATATTCTTCGTTCATCACCGGATAGAAGATCGGTTGCTCGGGCAGACGTGGGGGGAATGCCTTCCACCCGCTTTGCTCGATCAATGCGAGTTCGCCGGGGCCGACAGGGCGATAGAGCGTCTGGGTTTTCACAGTTCAAACAAAAGTCCCTTTTCCTTCAGGCGTTCGTATTTGGCGGGATCGAAGCGGTGGAGTATGCGATTGGCTGTTCGGTAGATGCGATGCACTTCAAGGAAAGAAGTTGTGAGAAAATGGGCAATTTCATGGGCGGCACTTTGTGGCGAATCGATCCACCAAGCCTTTCAACTCCTCCCGCCACGGAGGTGCGGTGGGCCAACCGGCGGAAAGGTCTTGGAGGCCGTGCATCAAGCCCGCCAAAAGTTGACCGGGGGCGACCCAGTAACTGCCGGTTAACGGGTGAGTCATGAAGGTCATGGGTTTGAGGCTGGAGTTTGGGTTTCATCGGAAGGAATCAAAGTATCGTTTCCCTAAAATCGCCCCAAAGGGGCGAGACAACCCAGCCCAGGGTCAACGAGCGTTAGCGAGTGCCACCCTGGGCTGGACGCAAGCGCATGGCAGAGCCCTGAAAGGGCGAGGCAATGTGATGTGGTTCATTGAGCGAGGGATTGGGGCATGGGGCGATTGTCTGGCCCTTTCAGGGCTTGAAATTTTTGGGGTCTGACCCAGGGCGGCGCTCGCTCACGCGAGCTTGCCCTGGGCTGGGTTGTGTTGCCCCGTTGGGGCTGGGGTGAGTTGTGAATCAGTGAGTGGGTGCGAGAAGCGACTCGACCCATGCGGTGACAGTTTGAGTGGCGGGACCGGAAATGAACTCGTCGAAGACGCCTTCACTGGATTCGAGGTTGAACTCGATGCAGCGGGCACCGCGTGAGCGGGCGATGTGGACGAAGTTGGCGGCGGGATAGACGAGACCACTCGTGCCGATGGCGGCGAAAAGCGTGGCGTCGCGAGTGCGGGCGTCCAATTCGTCGAGAAAAAGCGGTGTCTCACCAAACCAGACGACATGGGGCCGCAGTTTGCCGACGGATTGGCATGAAGGACAGACCGAGGCTGGATCAAGATCGTAGCGACACTCAAGGATGGCATCGCAGGTGGTGCATCGGCACGAGAGCAGCTCGCCATGGATGTGCCAGACTTCGGGCGAGCCCCCGCGTTCGTGGAGATCGTCGATGTTTTGAGTGACGAGCGTGACGCGACCAGGATACTCTCGTTGCAGTCGGGCGATGGCCCGATGGGCCGCGTTCGGTTCCTTCTTGAGCAAATCCTGACGGCGTTCGTTGTAGAAGCGTTGAACAAGGTCTCGATTCCTATGAAAGGCTTCGGGAGTGGCGAGTTCCATCACAT
>JAGRPD010000513.1 GCA_020439875.1 Verrucomicrobiales bacterium | reverse complement strand
ACCCCACGCCGCAAACCTTGCCTGCAACCGCAGAACAAAGTCCGACAGCCTGTGCCAACCGCCGCTACCTTTTGCATCTCCATCTCCTGGGAGATTCGGGACTAGGATTGGGACGACGATTCCGCATCCCGTAGCCACGAATGGCATTCGTGGTGGTTCTGCTCTCAGCCGCACTCCCATCGGCACCTGCGTTCCCGAGTCTGAAAAATCCTCGTCTCAATCTTCAAATCCTTCCTTCCAAAGCAGCCCATCAATCTCCTGGATGAAACCCGAACTCGGTTCGGATTGTTGCGATATCAGGTCGTTCGCTCGCGTTGTCCGCTGCCATGAATGTGCGTATCTTTGGTCTGATCGTTGCAGCGGGAACGGCGTGTTTTTCTTGCACCACGGCAGCGGAGATCTCCGCGCGCAATGTCCTCGTCATTGCCATCGATGATTTGAATGACTGGGTGGGCTGTCTCGGTGGCCATCCCCAGGTTTTGACGCCGAATCTGGATCGTCTCGCCCAGCGGGGTGTGCTCTTCACCAACGCCCACGTTCAGGCCACTTACTGCGGCCCGTCTCGCATCAGCGTCATGAGTGGGCGCATGCCCGGATCCACCGGCTGCTACGGCTTCACCCCGCGTTACGATCAGGCGGAGACACTGCAGGATCATCTGCCCTTGCACGGGGTCTTTGCCAAAGCCGGCTTCACCACAGCCGGTGGAGGAAAAATCCTGCATGAAGGCCTCGGCCAAGGCTGGGTGCGAGACCTCTGGTCCGTCACCTGGGGCAATGCCAACAACCCCAGCCCCAAGGAGCGCGTGCACTGGCCGGTGAAGGTGTGGGATTGGGGTGCCTTTCCCGAATCCGATGAGCAAATGGGCGACTTCCAGCTGGCTCAGGAAACCGCGACCTTTCTCCGCGAGAAGCAAGAGCGGCCGTTTTTTGCCATCGCCGGATTCCGCCGTCCTCATGTGCCTCTGCATGTGCCGAAGAAGTGGTTTGATCTGTACCCGCTCGAGTCCGTGCAGCTGCCCGAGGCTCCCGAGAATGATCTCGATGACGTACCCCATCCCGAGATTTCCACCCGCATCCACCGTCAGCCCGATCATCGGGAGATTGTGGAAAAAGGGCTGTGGAAGAGCCTGGTGCAGGCCTATCTCGCCTCGATCTCCTTTGCCGATCATTGCGTGGGCGAAGTCCTGCGCGGCCTGGATGATGGCCCCAACGCAGCGGATACGGTGGTGATCCTCTGGAGCGATCACGGTTTTCATCTCGGTGAAAAACAGCACTGGGCCAAACGCACGCTGTGGGAGGAAACCACGCGCGTGCCGCTGATCGTAGCTGGTCCCGGACTCCCCTCGGGCCAGCGCTGCAGCCGTCCCGTGGGCTTGATCGATCTCTACCCCACGCTCTGTGAAATGTTTCACCTGCCTGCGCCCGCCGCGCTGGAGGGGCGCAGCCTGATGCCGCTACTGGCCCATGCCGATGCGCCCTGGGATCGACCCGCCGTCACCACTCTGGAGCCTCACAGCCACGCCGTGCGCAGCGAAAACTGGCGCTTCATCCGATACGCCGACGGCAGCGAGGAACTCTACGATCACACCCGGGATCCCAACGAATGGACCAATCTCGCCCGCGATGCGGCGACGCTGACCGAGCGTGAAAAGGCGGCCCATTGGCTGCCGACGAAGAACTTGCCCGACCACAGCAACAGCGGCGACGAGTGACCCGGCTCGACGCCTTTCGCAAGGAAGCCAATCCGCTAAGCCAATCCGCTGCGGGTCAGGGAATCTTCACCACGCCGATGGTGACGTTGTCCTGCCGATCGTAGTTGATGCGGCGGATGGCGAAGATGATGGCCTCTGCGATTTTGTCTGCCGTGGTGTGACGCCCAAACGAGAGCATCTCCTCCAGCTGCTGTTCCCCTAGGGTGAAAATGCCGTCGCTCGCCGCGATGATCACGTCACCGGATTGCAGCTTCAACGGGTGAGAGGGCAGATCCACCATGGCGATGGGAGAGCCCAGCAGCGCGGACTGGAGGGTGTGGCGGTCCGGGTGATGTTCGGCTTCCTCCGGTGTCATCTCCCCGATGGCCACCCGCTGATCCAGCAGAGGCGTCAAAGAGTGATCCTCGTTGAGCCGCTCCAGTTTCCCTTCGCGATACAGAAATAGCGGAGAGTCGCCGACGCTGATCCAATACAGCTCCTGCAAGCTCACAAACGTGGCCACCAAGGTGGTGCCCATCGGCGTGCCCAGAGCGGGCAGCTTGTGGGAAAGGTAGCCGAGCGTGTCATTCGCCGCATCCAGCGACACCCGCAGCCTCCAGGAGGGCGGTAGATCATTCTCGTAAAAAGCGCGCACAAACGCATTGACCGCGATGTAGCTGGCCACGCTGCCTCCCGCATGCGCCCCCAGACCATCCCCCACCGCCAGCAGCAGTCGTTGCAAGGGCTCCTCCTGACCCACGGCCCCATCGGCGAAGGCGTAGTAGTCCTCCTGGTTGTCACGGCGACCCCGATACTGGCGGGCAGCAAAGTCATGCTCCTGGACGAAGCCGGACTCTGCGGTGGAGGTGGGTTCGGGGTGGGTCTCGCTCAAAATGATTGGGGCAATAAGGGTGGAGGAAAAAATGCTTGGTCGCGACGACGGTCCCCCTAGCGGGTGGAAAAGGCAAACACCGTGGTGCTTTGATAACGATCTCCCGGACGCAGCACGGTGGAGGGAAAGCTGGGCTGATTCGGACTGTCCGGGTAGTGCTGCGTCTCCAAACAGACGGCGGAGCGCGGCCCATAAGATTGGCCGCCTTTGCCGGTCATGGATTTGAGATTGTTCGCCGTGTAAACCTGCACCCCAGGCTCCGTCGTGCGCACCGTCATGAGGCGACCGCTCGCCGGATCATAGAGCTGCGCCACCTCGCGCAGGCCCACCCCGGGCAGCACGTAGCAGTGATCGTAGCCCTTGCCCTGGCGCAGCGCAGGATCCGCCTGATCGATCCGCGAACCCAGGGCGTGCGAGCTGCGGAAATCCATCGGCGTACCCGCGATGGGGCGGATCGAGCCGATCGGGATGAGCTGATCGTCGGTTTCCAAAATGGCATCCGCATTGACCATCAATTCCTGATCCAGCACGCTGCCGCTCCCAGCCAGATTGAAGTAGGTGTGGTTGGTCAGATTGACGTGAGTAGGGGCATCCGTGGAGGCCTGGTAGTCGATCTCCAATGCGCCTGAGTCCGTCAGCGTGTAGGTGACCGTGACCCGCAGTGCACCAGGGAAGCCGCCCGCGCCAGCGGGACTGACGTGATCCATCGCCACCGCCGGACCCCTGCTGGAGGCGATGGGACGGCCACTCCACAGCTGCTTGTCAAAACCCTGGCGGCCACCGTGGATTTGGTTTTTGCCCGAGTTCGCTTCCAGCTCGTGGCTTTGCCCATCCAGCGTGAAGCGCGCGCCACGGATGCGATTGGCATACCGCCCCGTGATGGCTCCGAAGAAGGGATTGCGCGTCTGATAATCCTCCAGGCGGTCAAATCCCAACACCACATCCGCCATCTTTCCCTCGCGATCAGGAGCCGTCAGACTCACCAGGATACCGCCATACTCCGTGATGCGCGCCTCCATGCCCTTCGCATTGCGCAGGGTGAAGAGACGCACCTCGCGCCCATCCGGCATCGAGCCCCAAGGAGCAGATGTCACTCCACCACTGAGAGTCGCGCAAGCGGTCAGGAGCATGGTAGGAAGGAGCAGGCAGAGCAGGCGGAGTGAGGCGGATTGCATCGCGGAAATCGGGGGTGAATGCCGCCGGTAGGCAGATCAAGCTTGAGCGTCCGCAGCGGCGTCTTTGGACTTCGGCTTGAACGTGCTCTGAATGTAGAGTTCTCGCAATTGTTTGAAGTCGATCGTCGTCGGACTGTCCGTCATCAGATCCACCGCCTTGTTGTTTTTCGGAAAGGCAATCACCTCGCGGATGCTCTCCTCACCCGCCGCCAGCATCGCGATACGATCCAGCCCCAAGGCCAGTCCGCCATGGGGCGGGGCACCGAAGCGGAACGCATCCAGCAAGTGCGCAAACTTTTCCTGCTGCTCCTCCTCCCCAATGCCGAGCACGCCAAACATCTTCTGCTGCAGCTCCTTCTCGTGAATCCGGATGGACCCCCCTCCCAGTTCGTAACCGTTGAGCACCACGTCGTAAGCCTCCGCCCGCACTTTCGCGTAATTGCCCGCCTCCATCAGCGGGATGTCCTCCGCCTTCGGACGCGTGAACGGATGGTGCACCGCCACCCAGGCATCGTCCTCCGGAGAAAAAGCCAGCAGCGGAAAATCCACCACCCAAAGGAAGTTCAGATCCGTGTTCCCCTCCAGCAGCTTTTGCATCGAGGCGATCTCCAACCGCACCCGACCCAGAATGTTGCAGGCGTCTTCCCAGGCCCCGGCATAGAAAAAGATGATGTCACCTTCCTCAGCGCCCAGCTTCTTGAGCAGGGCCTCTTTTTCAGGCTCGCCAAAGAACTTCCACAACGGACTCTTGTACTCGCCGTCCTCAATCTTGATGAAGGCCAACTGCTTCACCTTCATCCCGGCCTCGATCGCCAGCTCGTTGAGACGGTTCATTTGCCCCGTGGTGATGCCCGCAAATCCCTTGGCATTGATCGCCCGCACCACACCTCCGCCGTCCAGGGTCGATTTGAAAATCTTGAACCCCGAGTCGGCAAACACGTCCTGCATGTCCACGATCTCCAAGCCAAATCGCGTGTCCGGCTTGTCGGAGCCGTACCGGTCCATCGCCTCCTGATACGAAATGCGAGGGAAGGGCGTGGGGATCTCCACCCCCTGCGCCGCCTCAAACATCCCCTTCAGCAGACCCTCCACCGTCGTCTGGATGTCCAGCGCCGTGACAAAGCTCGCCTCCAGGTCGATCTGAGTAAACTCCGGCTGGCGATCTGCCCGCAGATCTTCATCGCGAAAGCAGCGCGCAATCTGGTAGTAACGCTCGATGCCCGCGACCATCAGCATCTGCTTGTACTGTTGAGGAGCCTGAGGCAGAGCGAAAAAATGTCCCGGGCTCAGACGGGCCGGCACCAGGAAATCTCGCGCCCCCTCCGGCGTCGGGTTGGAGAGAATCGGCGTCTCCACCTCAGTGAAACCCGCCTCATCCAGAAAGCGCCGCGCCGCACTCGTGATGCGATGCCGCAGCCGAATGTTGCGCGTCATGCGCGGACGCCGCAGGTCCAAGTAGCGGTGGCGCATCCGCAGGTCTTCGTTGGAAAGCTCCTTATCCAGCTGAAACGGCAGCACATCCGCTTTGTTCAGCACCGCCAAGTCACTGCAAACCACCTCAATCGAACCCGTGCTCAACCGCTCATTTTCGGTGCCCTCCAGTCGCGCAGCCACCTTGCCCGTCACCTGGATCACATCCTCATCCCGCAGTCGGTGACTCGCATCGGCCGCCGCCTCATTTTCCTCCGGGCGAAACACCACCTGAGTCACGCCCTCACGATCCCGCAGATCCACAAAGATCACCCCATGGTGATCCCTCACACTATGGACCCAACCCGCCAGCGTCGCGGTTTGACCGATGTGCTCCGGGCGCAATTCCGAGCAATGATGAGAACGATAGGGATTGGGGATCATGGTGGGGGCAACGTGGAAAAGCAGCTATCCTCCCAAGAAACGCCGCCAGCGCAAGTTGGAACCCAATTCGCCTCGCATCCTCAAGCACGTCGTTCACGCTTCAGCGTGTCGATAACAAAAAAATCGGAGAGCGCCCATCCCTCATAAGCAAAGCCGCACTTGATCTCATCCTCCCCCCTGCGAGCCCTACCACCGAACCGCAGGTGGGGCCATCGACCCCACAGCACCTGAACAAGACGTTCCCTGTAGGTGGGGGCATCGACCCCACAGCACCTGAGCAAGCCGGTCCCTGTAGGTGGGGGCATCGACCCCACAGTGCCTGAGCAAGCCAAAGAAAAGCCAAATCCCCCCCCGCCTCCACTTCCGTCCCCGCATCAGCCAGGCTCCAAATGGAAAAAAGCCGTGAAGCAAGGGTGCAAACGATTTCAGGAACCACGAAGGGACACGAATGCACACGAATGATTGCCCTCCACGGAAGGAAGTTGGCTGAACGCAGGTTGCTGATTTGCGAAGGGGATGAAGTCGCACGTTGTTCACGCTTCAGCGTGTCGGGAGCTGCGTCAAAACACCTTGAAGTAGCATGGCTCTCCTGAGCCGTGCCACGCCGCAGCTCCCAGGCTCCCTCAACCCAAGCCCACCCGCTCAAAACTCCTCCAGCCGAGCAGAAAACG
>JAGRPD010000512.1 GCA_020439875.1 Verrucomicrobiales bacterium | reverse complement strand
GTATCTGCAACACAGTTGACTTTGCTGAAGATCTACTGATGGATGGGCAATCACTGCGGCGTGTTAGCGATCGAAGAAGCTCTCGTCGTCTCGATCGGCGACCTTGAGGTAGCGGTAGTACACTTCCAACATCAGTGTGCAGAGCGTTTGTCGGTAAATGGCACGATCCGCACCGGCGTTGGTGGTTGAACCGATCGGCGAGTTGAAACGTTCTTCTTTCCACGCGCCATCCTCGGCCTGATTATTGAGGAGATTGGGGAGAATCTGGGCGTTGTAAAACTTCCACTCTTCCCCACCCTGCTGGAAGTAGCACTGGGTCATGTAGTACCAGCAGTAAAGATTGGCGTTCTTGTTCCAGTCCAATGGCTCTTTGGTCAGGAAGTCCGTGAGAAACTTCATGCCCTTGCCGATGGCTTTGCTTTTTCCTTTGGCCAAGGTCTGAAGTCCGAGCACGCCACATCCCGAGAGGTTCCACTGATTGTAGCCCGCATCTCGGTTGGTATTGCCGAAACCACCATCCTCGGTCTGCATTTTCTCCAAGTATTCCACCGCATGACTGATGCCTTTATGCAGATTGTCGATGGGCAGGCTGGTGTTCTTGGCGGCTTTCAAGGCCTGATACTGCCACCCCGTGACCGAAAGATCGCCCCGACCGGTCCTGCGGTAGCAGTAATCTCCACCTTCACCGTAACCCCAGCCTCCGTCTTCGAGTTGGTTTTCGAGAATCAACTTCACGCCTTTCTCGAAGGCCTCGCGCATACCGGGCAGTTGTTTGGATCCAAGCCGCGCCAGAGTGTACATCTCTCCCAAGGCGTAAGTGGCAATGCCGTGTTCATAACTGGACTGATGCTTCAGCGGATCTTGCGCGATGAGCCCCCACTTGTTGGAGTTACCAGTCTCAATGAGGTACATGATGCCCTTCATCACGTTGTCGCCGTAAAAGGGCGAGTCCGGCGTTTCACACCGCCCCAAAAAGGACAGCAAGGCCAAGCCCGTCATCGCCGATTTGTAGGTCTTCCCCCAGGAGCCATCCTCATTTTGATGGGAGGCCAGCCACTCCAGCGACTGCGATACCGCGCGCTCGCACTCGCTGCTGCCACCGCTTTCCTTCAGCTTTTTCAATCGCTCCGCCGAGGAGCAGCGGCTGCGCATCGAGGGCGGCAGACTCACAAAACCCGCCGCACTGCCCATGCCCACTCCACTGCCAAAACCACCGCCCGCACCACCGGTGCCAAAGCCACCACTCCCCATGATACCTCCGCCCACCATGCCTCCGACATCTGGCACATCCAGCAGGTCCGGCGGAGCTTCCGGCAGGGAAATCGCCGCGTTCTGACTGGTGCTCACGATTTTGCGCATGGGCATCGCCTTATTCAGCGTGCTGCGTTTCTTTTGCTGCACTTGATGCTGAAGCTCCGACGACGCCTCCGCTCCCTGTTGCGTACCGCCACCCGGCAGAAAGTCCACCTGCTTCTCGATGAGGTCCGGCGTGAAAACAATCGTCACGGCCAGCAACAGCAATCCCAGATGGATCAGCAAACTCGTCGTCAATCCGCCCCCTCCGACCTTGCGCCAAAGTCGCACGAAGGCATTGGGCGGATGGGCATCTCCAAAATCATGGGTCGCCTGCGGATGAAAATCATCCGGAAGATCGCCTGGCGGGCGTTCACCACCCAGCAATTCGTCCTCGGGCAGAGCGGCGGCCGCCACGGCAACGGGTTCTTCAGCGGCGTTTTGAGGTAATGAGCGAGCCACCTGTGGCAACTCCACCGGATAGGTGGCACGAGCGTCAAGCTGGGGTTCTCGGGAATCCGAATCGGAAGAAGAGGGAGGTAAGTTCACGGCGACAATGGGAAAGGATCTTTGACATCCGTTGCATGGATCTCGTTCGTTTTGGAACCAAATTTCACAAATCCTTTCCCCTGAGACCAAAAGCTTCTGATGGGCCCCAAAAAAACGCAACATGCCAAGATTCTGGTGAAACCTCCCAATCGAGGCGTGGCAAGTTCGCCTGAAAGGCATAGAAATTGGTTTGCCGACTTGCCTTGCCCATTCATCCCTTCTATCAGATCAGAGTTTCCTTTCCATGAGCTGCCTCCCCGCCCCCCTCTCTCGGTTTTTTCAGTCGTCCATCGGCAAGAAAATCCTCGTCGCTCTCACGGGCCTCATTTTAGCAGGATTTCTCCTGGGCCACCTGATCGGCAACTTGCTGGTCTTTGCGGGTCCTGAAGCGATCAATGAATACGGTCACTTCCTGCAGACGGCTGGTCACGGCATGTTGGTTTGGGTGGCGCGAATCACGCTCTTGACCGCAGTGGTCGTTCACATCGTTTGCACCGTGCAGCTGACACGGGAAAACCGTGCTGCACGTCCCGGAGCGTACGCTGCGGACGGCACCAACAGCGCCACCCGTTCGTCTCGCATCATGATCTGGAGCGGCCTCACCATCTTGGCCTTCGTCATTTATCACCTGATGCACTTCACCCTTCGCACGGGCAATGATTACGCCAGCTACACCACTCTGGTGGACGGACATCCCGCGCATGACGTCTTCCGCATGGTCATTGCTGGATTTTCCTGGGCTCCAGCATCGATTTTTTACCTCATCGCCATGGCCCTGCTGTGCAGCCACCTGAGCCACGGCGTCTCGAGCATGTTTCAAACACTCGGACTGGTCACCAATCGAAACTGGCCCTTCTTCCGCTTCGTCGGATATGCCTACGCAGCCCTCATCTTTTTCGGCAATGCTGCGATTGTCCTATCGATTTGGATCTTTGGTTACGGCCGATAACACCGCCCCATTGGAAACGCCTCCTTCCCCACCCCTCTCCCTCTTCATTGCCCTATGACGCTCGACTCCAAGATCCCTGCGGGACCGATGGCTGAAAAGTGGACTCGCCACAAGCGGGACTCCAAGCTGATCAACCCCAAAAACAAGCGCAAGTACACGATCCTCGTCGTAGGCAGCGGCCTCGCCGGAGCCTCCGCCGCCGCGACGCTGGCCGAGCTGGGTTACAAAGTGAAGTGCTTCTGCTTCCAGGACAGCCCGCGCCGTGCTCACTCCATCGCCGCTCAGGGCGGGGTCAACGCCGCCAAGAACTATCAGAACGATGGCGACTCCGTCTATCGGCTGTTTTACGACACGGTGAAAGGTGGGGATTTCCGCTCGCGCGAAGCCAACGTCCATCGTCTGGCCGAAGTCAGCGTCAACATCATCGACCAATGTGTGGCCCAGGGCGTGCCCTT
>JAGRPD010000511.1:4102-4475 GCA_020439875.1 Verrucomicrobiales bacterium | reverse complement strand
TGTGGCTGCCGTCGCAAAAGGGTTGATGGCCCGACAAGCCGCAGGCACACCACCAGTAGTCACCGGCCTCCAGCTCCAACACGGCGGGTTTGGTATCATGGACTTTGGGGAGATCGTCTTTCATTGCAGCTGCAAACAGGGGCCATTCCGCCCCAGGATTCAAGCCCCGTTTCTGGACTTGCGGAGAAGGCGAAGTCGGGTGCAGCTACGGAGCGGGGACCTCCGAGAGCAGGACCGCTGTATCGGGCGCTTTGCCGGAGTAGAAGGCCAGGTAATGCACCCCGCGGATCGGGGTGGCATTCACGTTGCCTGCGTCGAAAGTGACGGCGCTGCCGATGGCCACGGCTTCCGAGTCCGGCCATTTGAGGGGATG
>JAGRPD010000511.1:0-4007 GCA_020439875.1 Verrucomicrobiales bacterium | reverse complement strand
GAGGATCAGGCTCGGGGTGGAGGCGGTGACGTCCCCGATGTTGGTGGGGCGGCGGGTCCAGGTGGCACCTGAATCGGTGGAGGTGAGCTGAAACTGAGCGCGTGCCGTGGTGGGGCCACTCTGCTCCGTGCGGGCGATGGCGAGGATCCGTCCGTCACCGAGATACACGGCAGCGGGTTCCGTGGGCCAGTCGGATTTGCTGAGCCCCGACTCGATGGTGGTCTGCGTCCAGCTCGCGCCGTCGTCACGACTGGTGAGCGTGCCCCAGGAGTGGCTGTCGTCCTCGGCGTATTTTCCCGCAAACCACAGTGCCATGAGACCGACATCCGGGACGGTAAAGACATCGGTGATCTGCACGGGAGGCACCGGGAGCTGCGGGGTGCAGAGCGGAGAAAACGTCACGCCATCGGTGCTGCGATAGAGATCGTGCTGCCAGTCTTTCCCCACGCGGCGCACCCAGAGCAGCATGGCCCCGGTGCTGTCGAGACCTTTGCCGACGGCCACATCTCCGTATCCGGGGGAGTCCGCGACGACGGTCTCCGGGCTCCAGGTTTGACCTTGATCAGAGGAGGTGCGGGCATAGACGGCGCGGGCATCTTCGCCGATGGAGTGGCCGGAACCTCGGCTATAGACGCAGACGAGTTTGTCGCCGAGGGCCTGGAGCATGGGCCAGGAATTGTATCCCGGCGTGTCCTGCACCACCCGAGGAGGGGCGGGGGCATCGAGAGGTGTGATTTGGACGAGGGCGAGACCGATGGGTTGGGTGAAGGTGTCGGCGGGATCTCCGGGCTCGCGCTGAATGCGGAGCCAAAGAGGCTGGCCGGGATCCACCGCGCAGTAGGACTCCAGCGTGATGGTGCGGCTGAGGAAAGGGGCGGCGGGCAGGGCCGTGCGCACCGGCGTGCCGACGATGGCTCCATCAGAAAAGGGGGCGTCGCGGTGCAGCGAGGAAAGGTGAACGCGATAGACGTCTTCGTGATCTGGGCTGGTGGTGGCGTCGGTGCTGGTGACGACGATTTGAACCTTCACCGCCTCGCAAGAGCGGGGCAGACCCCCGCAGACGGCGGCGATGGATTGACCGACCGTGCCGCCAGATAGGGACCAAATCGGGATCTGTACCGAGCTGCTGGCCATGAGCTGGAGGGAGGGCTGGCCGGTGGAGATCGAGAACTGACTGGCGTTGAGGCAGAGCGGCACCGGCTCGGAGGCGTGGGTGAGGGCGAGGCTGCCGATCAGCAGGGCGATGAGTCGCGCCATGGAGCGGAGCGCGCCGGCAGGAGAAGGGGATGAGGGATGCATCGGAAAAATCGGATGTTCGAGGGGAAAACGGGACTTGGCAATCTCCCGGCGTGGCCGATGCGCGGCGGATCGGAGTGATCGCAGGAAAAATGGCGTGGAGAGGTTGAGCGGGATGGGGGACGGCGCGTTCTTCAGCCAGGCCTTGAGGGCGAGTCACCCTCAATTCCCGCCGCAAACGGGCGTTTCCCGACGTTGAAATCCAGCGTGGCAGGTGATCTACGGAGCCGAGCACCCAGCGGGATCAAGGCCTGCCGAACGAGCCGGAGTCGTAGGAATTCACGGTGCCGTTGTGTTGCTTGCGACTATGCAGCGGAGCCCAGTAGCTGCCGGTGAATCCACTGCGGCCGCGCCACCAGGAGGAGTTGGCGGGTTGGGCGGCAAAGGCGTTGTATCCTGAGGATCTCGTTTGTGGACGGGCGTTGTTGCTCTTGGATTTGTTTGTGGATGGGCGCGAGGAGGTGGAGTCCGATTCGTTTTCGAGAGCGATCTTGGCTTCCGTCATGGCATTGAGCAGCCAGTCGGTGCCGGTGCCTTGAGATCGACTGAGGATGAACTCCAAAGTGGGGTCGTAGGCGAACATGTCTTGCAACTCCTGCGAGAGGCTGGAGAGCGGGACTTTGGCGGAGCCGGAATCGTGCAGAACGGTGATTTCACCCTGGGAGACCTCTCGAACGACGACCTTGGGATAAACTCGGGAGCCGATGACGATGTCGGTCAGCGTCATGCCTGGGGCGCGTTTGCGGATGGACTCGCGGTAGCGTTTCTTGTAATCACCAAACTCCTGCATGGTGGTGCGCAGACCATCGGCCGCTTCATTGAGTTTTTTTACTCCGGCGGCAAACTCCTGGAACTCCCGTTCCCGAACGTCGAGGTCCTTGAGATACTGCTGGCGCAGGGCGCTGAGTTCCTTGCGAGAAGCAGCGTTTTTTTCTTCGAGTTGGTTGATCCGATCTTGCAGCGAGACGATGGCGGCGCTGTTGTTGGGACGGCACTGAGTGAAGAGCGTGGCGGCGGCGAGGGAGAGGATGAGAAAGCGGGATTTCATGGCGCTGCGACCTGAAGGATTTTGGTAGGCTATCATTCGGCTTGGAGCATGGCAAGATTCCTTTTTCCAATCAGAAAGCTTGGCGTGTGCGGGCTCGCTGGCATGATGTCTCGGGCAGAGAGTTGATCCACTTTTGATGACAATCGGCAAGGACACTGCTGGAGAGTGTCTCGCTCAGGAGGGCTGCGAAGCCAGCAAAGACACCTCTTGTCGCGCGCCGTCAGAGATTTTGCCGGGATGCAGGTTCTATCCATTCTTCGAGAATGGAGGAAGTAGAGGAAAACGTGAGTTTTCCGGGGGGGAGATGATGCGATGTTTTTGGGGAGCAGGAGGACTTCGCAAGAGGAGGAGCTGGCGGCATTCGGACCTGCGGATTGGAAAGGGTTGGGGAGCGACGCTGACGTGCAGGGGTGCAGGGCCTCAGAATGAGTTTTGGTAAAAGATGGAGGGTGAAAAATGCCGAGATGTTGCCTCCTTTTTTTTAGATCTGGTTTCTCTCAAGTCCAGCGGAGGTCCAGCGTGAAGGGGAACTCGCGGCTGGTGGTGGAGGGCGGAGGTGCGGTGTATCCGTGGGTGTGTCCACTGGCGAAGAAGCGAGCGAGACGGCGGCTTTCGGCCTCGCTGGCATTGACGGGCCGGGTGGTGTAGTTGCGGCCGCCGGGGTGGGAAACGTGGTAGGTGCAGCCGCCGAGGGAGCGTTGATTCCAGGTGTCGAGAATTTCGAGGGTGAGGGGGCTGTTGACGGGTAGGGTGGGGTGCAGGCACTGCGGTGGCTGCCAGGCGCGGTAGCGGATGCCAGCGACGGCTTCTCCACTGACGCCGGTGGGGTGGAGGGGGACGGTTTGACCATTGCAGGCGAGTACAAAGCGGGGATCTACCCAGCCGCGGACACGGACCTGGAGTCTCTCCACGGAGCTGTCCACGTAACGGACGGCACCACCGGGTGCGCCTTCTTCTCCGAGCACGTGCCAGGGCTCCAGGGCGGTGCGTAGCTCGAGGTCGATGCTGCGGCTGGCATGTTGCCCGGCGAGGGGGAAGCGAAATTCAAAATGCGGGGCAAACCACTCTGGAGAGAGTGCAAAGCCGTGCTGGCTGAGATCCTGCAGGACGTCGGTGAAGTCCTGCCAAACGAAGTGGGGCAGCATGAAGCGATCATGCAATGCGGTGCCCCAACGCACCAAGGGCTGGCGCAGTGGCGCATCCCAAAAGCGGGCGATGCAGGCGCGCAGCAGCAGGGCCTGCGCGGCGCTCATCTCGGCGTGGGGAGGCATCTCGAAGCCGCGCATTTCCACCAGACCGAGGCGACCCGAGGCGCTGTCCGGAGAGAAGAGTTTGTCGATGCAGAATTCGGTGCGGTGTGTGTTGCCCGTGGCGTCGGCGAGCAGATGGCGAAACAGGCGATCCACCAGCCAGGGCGGTACCTCGCCACGGTCAGGCACCTGTCGAAAGGCCAGCTCGAGTTCCGCGAGGGCATCGTGGCGGGCTTCATCGATGCGGGGGTGCTGGCCGGTGGGGCCAATGAAGAGGCCGCTGAAGAGGGTGGAGAGGGAGGGGTGATTGTTCCAAAAGGTCAGCAGGGAGCGCAGCAGATCGGGGCGACGCAGAATCGGGCTGTCAGCGGGGGTGTCGCCACCGATGACGATGTGGTTGCCGCCGCCGGTGC
>JAGRPD010000042.1 GCA_020439875.1 Verrucomicrobiales bacterium | reverse complement strand
GGCGAGGCCTTGCGGCCAAACACCGTCTTCACTGCGGTCTCCAGCGCCATTTCGATGCTGGGAAACTGGCCGTTCGCGACTTGCTCGCGGAGCAGGGACTCGACGGATTCAGTGAGCGTGGCGGTCATGGCGAAAGGATAGGCATTTTCCGCCACCCCCGCAAGCAGACAGAAAGTCGATGGAAGGAAAGGAGCACTTCCACTTTCACCCAAACGATCCCCGCTCCTTTCTCGCCAACAAGAAGATCTGAGTGCCGTCGTGGAGAGGCTTGAAGGGGTGCGCTATCGAATGCATGAAGAGGGAAGGGCTTGTGAAAGCTGAGCGGCTGCTGGAGCTGTTCGAAAGTGTGGAACCGCAACTGATCCGCTATCCGGCGATTCATCCTCCACAGTTGCGATCTGCCGTCATGGACTTCGCGGGGGATTTGAAGGAATTGTTCGGACGTGACCGATCTCGACCAGCTTCCCGGTGCCGACCTCATTCGTGAGGGGCTCTCCGATTTGGCGAACCGGAGGGAAACTCAGGCATCTTGTCTGGTTCAAATTGGCAGTTCCAAAATGCGTCGATGTGGGATCGATGTCTCGGTATCCGACGAAGATGCACTCACCGCCGATCATCGACTGTACGGGCTATTGGCTCGTGCACATGGGCGCGATGCGCATCGCCGCTACAACGCGCTGTTGAGTGAACTGGTGAGTTTCGAGAGGGCGCTCGTATCTCGTTGGGCTCGAAATGTTTCAGCGTGAACAGATCGCCGTTCTGGTGACGTAGGTTTGCGGTCATGTTTTCCCGCGTTTTTTGCCTCTCGTTCCTTCTTTCCCTCTCCGCCTTTGCGCAGCAGGTCACGCTGCCGCTGCCGCGTTTGCTCACCGTCTCGCCCATGGGCGGGCAGGCGGGCACGACGGTGGAGGTCAAGGTCACGGGTGAAAACCTCGAAGATGTCAGTGCGCTGACTTTTTCGGATCCGAAGATCACGGCCCAGCCGGTGGCGGGAAAAGAAAACACCTTTGCGGTCAGCATCGCCAAGGACGCTGCGGTGGGTGTGCATGACGCGCGGGTGATGTCGCGCCTCGGGGTGTCGTCGGCGCGGGCTTTCACGGTGGGGTTACTGCCTGAAGTGGTGCGGGAAAAGCCGAACACCAGCGTCGAGACGGCGCTGAAGCTGCCGGTGAACTCGGTTTGCAACGCGGTGATGACGCAGCGCGCGGTCGATCACTACAGCTTCGAGGCAAAGAAGGGCCAGCGCGTGGCCATCGAGTGCGCGGCGGGGAAGATCGACTCGAAACTGACGCCGGTGCTCATCGTCGGCGACACGCAGGGCCGCGATCTCGCCGTCAACCGCACCGGCGGCGTGCTGGACTTCACCGCACCCGCGGACGGCACCTACCTGGTGAAGGTCAACGACCTCACCTATCAAGGCGGCAGCTCGCTTTTTTATCGGCTGGTGCTTCAAGAGGTAGCCGGAGATGCACCGGCCCCTCGTCATCCCTCCACCCAAACCGTCAGCATGATGTCCTGGCCGCCGGTCGGGCTGGCGGAAATCGCGCCAGCCCGTGAGACCGAGCCGAACAACACGGCGGGCCAGGCGCAAAAGATCACGCTGCCCTGCGATCTGGCGGGCAGCTTTTTCCCCGCCGCCGATGTGGACACCTTTGAGTTCACGGCGAAGAAAGGGGAGACCTGGTGGGTGGAGGTGGCCTCGGAGCGTCTCGGTCTGAACACCGACGCCTTTGCGCTGGTGCAGCAGGTAAAGAAGGAGGGGGACAAGGAAACCCTCGTCGATGTGGCGGAGCTGTATGACATCGCCAGCCCGGTGAAGGTGTCTTCGAACGGCTATTCCTACGACGGCCCGCCTTACAATGCGGGATCGCCCGATGTGAACGGAAAGTTTGAGGTGAAGGAAGACGGCACCTACCGGCTGCAGGTGCGGGATTTGTTTGGCGGCACGCGCAATGATCCCGCGAATGTCTATCGATTGATCGTGCGCCAAGCGCAGCCGGATTTTTCAATCGCAGCCTGGTCGGTGCACATGACGCTGCGCAATGGCGACCGCAACGCACTGTCGAAACCGCTGGCTCTGCGGCCGGGATCGACGGTGGCCTTCGAGGTGGTGGCGATTCGGCGCGACGGCTTTGACGGCCCCATCGACATCACCATGGAGAACCTGCCGCCGGGTGTGACCGCCGCGGGTCTGCGCATTCCCACGGGCAAATCGCTGGGCCATCTCATCATCAGCGCGGCTGGCGACGCGAAGCCGGGCGTTTCTGTGGCCAAGGTGACCGGGCACGCCAGCATCGATGGCAAGGACGTGGCGCGGCCCTGCAAGGTGGCATCCATGGAGTGGCCCTCGCGCAATGCCAAGAGTGACATTCCCGCGCCGCGCCTGATGGCGGACGTGCCGGTCTCAGTGACGGACTCGGAAGTGGCACCGGTCACCATCGCCGCGGCGGAAGAAAAGGTGTGGAAGGCGAAGGCGGGCGAGAAACTCACCATCCCGCTGAAGATCGACTGGCGCAATGATTTCACCGGCACGTCGATCAAGCTCAAGGCGTATGGCGACGGCTTCACCGGCCTCAAAGACGTGGACATCCCCATGAAGGCCGACCACCAAGACTTGGTGCTCGATCTCGCCGCTCTCAAGGTCGCACCGGGTGACTACACGCTGGCGCTTTACGGCAGTGCGGTGAGCAAATACCGTTACAATCCCCAGGCCGTGATCCTGGCTGAAGCCGAGCAGAAAAAGGCGGAGCAGGAACTGGCCGCCGCCGCCGCGAAGGCCAAGGAACTGGCTGCAACGGACGAGGAGGCGGCGAAAAAAGCCGCCGCCAAGCAAAAGGCCGCCGAGACCGCGATGGCGGAGGTCGCCAAGCGGATGAAGTCGGTCACCGCCGCAGCAGAACCCAAGGACACGGTGGACATCGTGGTGTCCCGGCCGATCCGCATCACCGTCGAGGCCGCCGAAGTGGCCGCCAAGTAGGTTCGGGTGGCACTCGATCCCGACCGCCTTCGAAGGCCATTCGAAGCCCCATTTTGAACCGCTCGCCAAGTTTCCCTCCATGAAAAAGCTCCTTCCCGTTCTCGTCCTGCTTCCCATGCTCGCGCCTGGGGCGGAATTGGATTTTTACCGGGATGTGTTCCCTTTTCTGAAGGCGAACTGCATCTCCTGTCATAACAAGACCACGACCAAGGCGGAGCTGAACATGGAGACGCCGGAGCTGATGAAAAAGGGCGGTGACTCGGGTCCCTCCATTGTGCCGGGCAAGAGCGGGGAAAGCCTGCTCGTGCAGGCCTCGCTGCATCAAAACGACATGGAGATGCCGCCGGAGAACAACAAGTCCGGCGCGGTGCAACTCACGCCGCCGCAGGTGGCCCTTCTCAAGCGCTGGATCGATGAAGGCGCGAAGAGTTCGGTGGCGGAAAAACGCACCGTGGTTTGGAAACCTCTCGCCGCCGGGGTGCATCCCATTTACGCCGTGGCGATGACCCAAGACGGGCGTTACGCGGCCTGTGGGCGGTCGAATCGGATCTTCGTATATGATTTGGCGACACGGCAGTTGGTGACCGAGATCGGTGATGCGGCGGAGAAGGGGAAAACTGCTCACCGCGCTCTGGTGCAGTCACTGGCCTTCAGTCCGGATGGATCGCGGCTCGCCAGCGGCAGCTTCCGCGAGGTGAAGGTTTGGAAACTCGCCGATCCGAAAGCCAGTGCGGAATCCAAGCCGGTGACGCCGCGTCCGGTCGATGCGGCCTTGCTCAAAAAGATCTCGGATGCCGGCAAAGTGTCGGTGACCGCGCAGACGATGTCGGCGGATGGCAAGCAGGTGCTGACGGGATGCAGCGATGGATCGGTGCGCCTGTGGGATGCGGCGAGCGCCAAGCAGGTGGCGGAATTTCGCGCCACGCTGGAGCAGAGTCGCAAGCAGGCGGACTTGGAATGGGCGGTCGCGCGGGAGCAGTTGGAGCAGGCGTTTCAGACATCGGAAGTGACGCGCATTGCGGCGCAGGACACCGCGCTCGACGTGCTCTTGAAGAAGGCGGAGGAGGCCATCGTCGCCATGAAGAAAGTGCTGCCGGCGAAGCAAAAGGAAGTCAAACCCGCGCAGGCCGCCGTGGCCGCCGCGCAAAAGGCGGTGGACGCGGTGAAGGCCGAGATCGCCAAAGCGCCCGGAGGCAAACCGGACGCCGCTTTGGAAAAGAAGCTCAAGGGAGAGCAGGACAAACTCATCACCGAGAAGACGAAGGAACGGGAAGCCCTGGCTGGCGTGGCCGCGGCGGAAGGCAACGTCAAGGACGCCGAGGAGGAGAAGGTGCGCATCAACGCCAGTAAGGCGGAGAACGCCAAAGCGGTGGCGGCGGCAAAGGCTGCGACGGCGGACTCAAAGAAGAAGGAAGAAAAGGCTGCGGCGGATCTCGCCGCCTTGAAAACGGCCATTGCAAAGTCGGCCAGCAAGGCGGTGGCGGTGGCGTTTTCCAGCGATGGCCAGCGGGTGGTGGCGGCGTTTGATGATGACTCACTGCAAGCCTGGGCGGTGGTCTCCGGCCAGCCGGTCGAAAGCGTGAAGGGCGGTGGCATGAAAACTCAAATCCGTGAGGCGACGGATGGCTCAATGACCGTGACACGCTCGGTCACACTCGCCGCCGCAGGTGCGCCGCAGTGGGTGCTGGAGCGTCGGCTGGGCGGCGATCAACAGCCGGATCTTTTTGCGGATCGGGTCAATGCCGTCTGCTTCAGTCCCGATGGAAAGACGTTGGCCACCGGTGGCGGCGAGCTTTCCCGCAGTGGCGACGTCATCCTCTTTGATGCGGCCTCCGGCAAGGCGGTCAAGGTTTGGAAAGACCGCCACGATGATGCGGTGTTGAGCCTGGACTTCTCACCCGACGGCAAGCTGCTGGCTTCGGGCGCGTCGGACAAGATCGCCAAGATCACCGAGGTGGCGACCGGCAAGCACGTCTATGGCTTGGAAGGGCACACCCATCACGTCACCGGCGTGGCCTTCCGCGCCGACGGCCGGGTGCTGGCGACGGCGGGTGCGGACGGCGTGGTGATGAGCTGGGACATGATCCTGGGCGAGCGGAAGAAGAAGATCGAAGGCTGGACCAAGGAAGTCACCTCCGTGCAATTCCTTGGGGCCACCAATCAGATCCTCACCTCAGCGGGCGACAACCTGGTGCGCATCGTGAACGACGACGGCGCGCAGATCCGCGCGATCAACAACCTGCCCGACTTCATGCAGTCCGCCGCCGGCACCGACAACGCCGCCACCCTGATCGGCGGCGGCGAGGACAGCGTGCTGCGCGTCTGGGACGGCACCAGCGGCAAGGAGCTCGCGGCTTTCGAAGCGAACTGAATCGCGCCAGCGGCAGCGTCTGAGAACTACGACCTGCGCGATCTTCCCTTGCGCGCGCGGCACCGCCCCGCAAGAGTGCGGTCCTACCTGCGGTGGTTCTCCTTTTCTTCACCGCCAACCTTCAATCACGTCCGTCATGCCCACCTATCGCGTTGTCCCCACCGCCGCACACAATGACCTCGTCCGCGCCGCCTACCTGAAGCGTGGATTCACGGCGGATGAGGCCGAAGATGCGGCGCGGTTTTGTGAAATGGCCTCCGCTCACGGCATCCGCACGCACAATGCGATCAAGGCCCTGCACCTGGATGAGTTGTTTGGCAGCATGACCGGGGGTTGCACGCCCGGCGCGGAGGTGGAGGTGATCGAAAAACGATTTGCTGCGAGCGAGGTGTGGGATGCTCATTTGAAACTCGGTCAGAGCGTGGCGTTTCGTGCCATGGAGCGCTGCATGGAGCTGGCCGATCAATACGGCATCGGCCAGGTCAGCGTGGACAATGCGTTTCACTACCTCTGGGGCGGCGGCTACGTGATGGACGCGGCGCGCAAAGGCTACCTCGCCTACACCAACTGCACCTCCACCCTGGCTGAGGTGGTTCCTTTTGGCGGCAAGTTCCCGGTGCTCGGCACCAACCCCCACTCCTGGGGTCTGCCGACCATCGAAGCGTGCGGATTTCCCATCGTGATCGATTGGGCTACCTCGACCGTGGCCATGGGTCGGGTGCAGCAGTTTCGCCGGGAAAACCAACCCCTGCCTGCCGGTGCAGCCGTCGATGCGGAAGGCCGCCCCACCACCGATGCGAACGCGGCTCAGTGGTTGCTGCCCTTCGGCGCGCACAAGGGCTACGGTCTGTCCCTGCTCATCGAAGTGATGGGCGGTCTCATCGGCGGCAGCCTGCCGACGCTGCGCGGCGGTGGGGCGCATCCTGACATCAAGTCAACGCCACCGCCTGCGGGAGAGAAACGCACGTCGTCCTTCTACTTCCAAGTCATCCACCCCGATGCCATCGGTTCGGGACGGTTCGCTCAGGGCCGCGATCAAGCGGCCAACGTGAAAGCGGTGATCGATGACATCCTCAGTCATGGCAATGAGGGCTGCATGCTCCCCGGGCAACCCGAGGCACGCAACTTCGAGCAAACCACAGCGGCGGGCGGCCTGCTCTTCACCGAGGCGGAAGTGCATGCGCTCAACGAGATCGCTGAAGAAGCTGGCAAGCCGAGCTTTGATGCCGCAGCGCTGCCGGTCTGGGAAGTAGCTTGATTCCCAAGTCCGTCCCTCACCTTGACTTCAGCAGGCAGGGAGCGCATCTCTTGCGCCCTATGCGCATTCTTTCTGGTCTCCAACCCAGCGGCCGCCTCCATCTCGGCAATTACTTCGGCATGATGGAGGCCGCGCTGCGCCTCCAGCAGGAGGGCGAGGCGTTTTATTTCATCGCCGATTATCACTCTCTCACCAGCATTCAGCAGCCCGATGCGCTGCGACAAAACGTCCGTGATCTGGCCATCGACTTCCTGGCCTGTGGTCTCGATCCCGAGCGTTGTGTGTTTTTCCGCCAGAGCGATGTGCCCGAGGTCTGTGAGCTATCCTGGATCCTCAGCACGGTGACACCGATGGGTCTGCTGGAGCGCTGCCACTCCTACAAAGACAAAGTGGCGCGCGGCATCCCCGCCTCCCACGGTCTGTTTGCCTATCCCGTGCTGATGGCAGCGGATATCTTGATTTACGACGCCGATGTCGTCCCTGTGGGTCGGGACCAAAAGCAGCATGTCGAGGTCACGCGAGATCTGGCCATCAAGATCAACGAGGCCTTTGGTGAGGGCCTGTTGAAAATCCCCGAACCCCGCATTCGTGAAGAGACGGCTGTGGTCCCAGGACTCGATGGGCAAAAGATGAGCAAGAGCTACAACAACACCATTGGGTTGTTTGAAGATCCCGGTCCGCTGAAGAAAAAGATCATGCGCATCCCCACAGACTCGACCCCCGTGGAGGATCCCAAACCGACCGAGAACTCCATCATCCTGCCGCTCTATCAACTCGTCGCCTCTGAGGCGGATTACCAAACCATGCTGGCCGATCACCAGCGCGGAGGCATTGGCTATGGCGATTTCAAAAAGCGCCTGCTGGAGGCAGTGACGAGCACCTTCGCCCCGATGCAGGAGCGACGGCAAGCCATTGAAGCCGACACGGGTTACGTGGAGCGCGTGCTGAGTAAGGGGGCCGAAAAGGCCCGCCAAGTGGCTCGACCGACCTTGGAACGCATCCGTCGCGCCGTTGGTTTGGGTGCGTGAGGGGTGGAGTGGTGCTCCGTTTTGACCCACGCGACCACGCGGCTGAGTTCAATCCTCGTCCCCCCCATCGTCCAGATTTTCTCGGGATTGATTGGGGACGAGGATTGTTGTGGCGGTGGCCGAAAGTAGCTTCGAGTGGCACTCGAAGTTGAGCGCGTCAGGAAGCTGACGAGCCAGGT
>JAGRPD010000510.1 GCA_020439875.1 Verrucomicrobiales bacterium | reverse complement strand
AGGGGCCACGCTCTCCGGGGCGTCGGCGGATTTTTCAGCCTCTGCCTGGGTGAAGTGATCGTCCACATAGGCCCTCAGCTCGTTGGGGGTCAGGATCCGTTCCGCGACATAGGCGGCGTCCTGGTTTTTGCCTGCCTCAAGAAAAGCGGTGAGAGCGCCCACAAATTCGGCGCGTTCGAGGTGCAGGGCCGCCAAATCGGCGCGGGCTGCATCACCGGGAAGGGTCATGTCAGGATTGAGGGAGGTGAGGGTGAGGGCTGGGGCACCATCGAGCAGGTGGATGGCTTGACTGAGGTGTTCCGCCGCTTGATCCAGGCGGCCTTCACGTCGCAGTAGCTTGGCCTTCAGCCAGTGGGAGGCGGCGGATGGGGTTGCATTTAATTGGAGCCACTGGGTGGCAGCTTCGTAGTCGCCAGCCGTGTAGGCTAGCCAGCCGAGCTGAGCGGCATCTTCCACCTGCTGCAATTTGGCTTGGCGCACGATGGTCAACCATTGGTGAATGCTTCCAACGGTCTCGCCCCTGTCCATCCAAAGGGGAGAGTAGCTGCTCAAAATCGAAGCCGTCGTGAGCCGCCTCAACACGCTGTCCTTGGCGGTATCCATCCAGTGTTGGTTGGTAGGCACCGTGGTCTCTGAGTTGGGGTTCCGCAGGATCTGACGCAGGGAGGTGACGGCGGTGTCGTCTCCGCAG
Source organism: Verrucomicrobiales bacterium (assembly GCA_020439875.1). Taxonomy (GTDB): domain Bacteria; phylum Verrucomicrobiota; class Verrucomicrobiia; order Verrucomicrobiales; family Verrucomicrobiaceae; genus JAGRPD01. Next base: position 3,689 of record JAGRPD010000510.1, on the reverse strand, counting down.
GCCAGTTGATCCAGATACAAACGAGCTGCTTGACTCAGTTCTCCGCCCTTCCAGCGGCAGTGTGCCTCCCATCCGAGGCTATCCGCAGCGAGATGGAGGCTATCGATGCATCCGGTATCTGCCAGCTCACGGGTTTTTTGAAACCACTGCGCGGCTTGAGGGAACTCCGCCTGCAGGAGCTTCAGCCTACCCAGCATGTAGGCAGCCCAGGTGGAGCGGAAGGTGCGTTGATTGTGGGGGAGAGCCAGCAGCGAAGTCCAATGTTTCTCGGCAGCCGACCACCGCTTGTTGCCTCTTTTAAAATCCTCTGCACCGCGCTGATACATCGCGAACTCGTCGGCATCCGATGGCGAAAAAACCAATGCGGGGCTGGAAGGAGAAAGGCTCGAGAGTTGCTCGCGCCGCTCCAGGTGCCGAGCCTGACCGTCTGCAGAAACGGAGCCCTTTTTGATGGCAGCTTGGTAATCCATCTCATCGGCCAGCTGGAGGCGGGCAGTTGCTTTTGAGCTGTCGTAGGCCGTCCATGGCCAGATGGGACGCGGGCGTTCCGCAGCGATCTGGCGGACTTCCATCTCCCAGTAAAACTCCGGCGTGGCCGCGAGCATGGCTCCTCCCTTCTCCAACCAGCGTGGAGGCAGCCAGGGTCCGCAAGCCATCACAGGAACGGCCCATGCCAGGCAGGCGATTCCGACTCTAGTCCACGATGCGTACATGAAGGGCGGTGTTGGCGGGTTCTAGCCGAAGCCATCCCACGGGCCATCGACCTTCTTCCTGGTGTCGTGATCGTATCATGTCCTCGGAGAGAACAAAACGCAGAAATTGCGGCTGGCTCTTTTCGGCGTGATAACCACCGACGCCATCCGCCGCGATGCAGCGTGCGTCCTTGGGCCACGTTACCTCAATGAGTGGCGGAAGGTAGCCTGGCAGGGTGTCTTGATAGTCGAGACAAAGGTCGCGCACCGCTGTGCCTTCTGATTGCCGAATCACCGGGAGCGAGCGGGTGATCCTGCCATCCAGGACTTTAGAAAACGCCGCCCAAGACCAATTTCCCTCCTGCCGACCCACCGGCAGCCGATACCAAATCACGCCGCGCAGGTGAGACGATGGCTGGGTCATCAACACGGTGCGCAAACGGCCCATCTCAGCGGGATCCGCCGCAAAGACCTGCACCGCGGTATCGGGAGGCCAGCGCGGGCGAATGCCGTCGGACACGACACCGCGCAAGTCTCCCTCCGGAGATCGGCCCACCCAGGTGGTGTAAGTCGGCAGGGCAACCCAAAAGGGAACCCCAGCCGCTTCGGCCCGTGTCACCCAAAGAAGAACCTGGGCGGGATCGCAGAGGCGCTCGGGTTGGCTGGCGTCCATCGTGACGGAGTGGACCTGGAGAACAAACCCGTCGGTCACTTTGGCGAGACTCGTCCACTCGGGTTCTTCGAGCCAGATGGGCAACGCAGTGATCGTGAGCTTCCAGCCAGGTGGAAGGACGGCGCGCAGGCGCAGCAACAAATCTCGGTAGCGACTCAGCGATTTTTGAGGACAATCGAAGTCGATCTGCAATTCCGCCTCGGTCCGAGTCTCGATGGCAGGCAAGAGGTCTCGAAGGGTCGCCTCGGTGAGAATTCCAAGGGACTGCCAGGCCGCCTCTCGGCCGGGTCGCGGCAGCCGGATGGCAGCGCGCAGAGGTAGGCCGGATTTCACCAATTTGGGCCAATCCACAGCTGGTTTCACGAGGCGGAGGCCTCCGTCGGGTGCGGTTTCGATCTCCGCAGCGAGGACGAGCAAGCCGTCCAGCTTCGCACGCGAGAGCTGCTGGAGGTCAATGGTGTCCGGCGTCCACAGTCGCTGCCAGAGGTAGGCTTGTTGAGTCCTGGGAGGGGCGGCTTCCGGCGTGCATCCCGTTGCGGCGAGGATCGCTGCAGTCAGCAGTGCAAAGCCGCCGCGTGCCGTCGCTCCAGCATTCACGGCATTTCCCAGGTCAGGTCTTCGACTTCGACCGTGGTTTTCTCGGGCATGCGGATGAGGATGTCCGCCGCTTGATTCCGCACCACGCAGCGTGTCACCCGGTGGTGGATGCCATCGAAGAAAAAGGCGGCACCCAGGTTGTGATGCAGCAGACAGTCCTGATACGTGGTGACGGATTCGTTGACGTCGGCCACGCCTCCCGCCGAGGAGCCATTCCAGGCGATCTCCGCGCCGATGACGTCCATTTGCACGGTCTCGTGGGCGCTGATGCCCTCGTCCCCGTTGCTGAAGGCCTTGACGTTTTCCAGCCGGATGCCTTGGCGATCTCCGTGGATGTTGAAGCCGTCATTTGCCGCGTAGCGCGCCGTCACATTTCGCACGGTGAGGTAGGAGCAGGCGATGACGACCGCGCTTTGCAGCTGGTCGGGAGGCAGGATGATTCGCGCCTGGCCAGGCGTTTTGCCCGTTGGCCAGCGGAAATACAGCGAGCCGTCATCGGCCCAGCCCATCTGACCAGGGTGGAGCTGATCGGGCGGCGCAAATCGAGCCGGCGCATCGGCGGCGGAGCCTCCGCGCTGGCGGACGATGCGCAGCGGCACTTCATCGATGAAAAGGCCAGCTCGCTGCACATCGGCGATGGGCTGGCGACCCTGCAGCGGTCCGGGGTGGGTCCACAGATCGCCGTCCTTTTGCCAGGCCTCCCCGGTCACATCAATGCCCAGATCTACGACCAGTCCGTGACCATCAAAGACGGCGGGTTGCTCGGCCGTGCCACCTTCCCGGAGGATCAGCGGTTGGTGCCGGACTTCTCCCGCCGTGCCGGACCCCTCCACAATCAGGAGCAGCAGTGGGAGGGCGAGGAATGGGCGGATCGTCATGGGCTCTCTACCCAACGCCTTTTCGTCGATTCATCTTGTCGTCTGCCACGTCTTTGCGGCATCGCATCATTCACTCTTTACGCGCTCGCTTGGTCTTTGCAGCATCCCGCGCCAATTTGCGTTGGAATAGTCATGGATTCTGGCTTTCTTCCCCTTCTCAGCCAATCCCGCGCGGCCTGCCGCGCCCCATCTCGACGGACCCCCACCCTCTCTTCATGAACACTCTCTCCAACTTCCAAACCGGCTCAGGCACGACGGGCAAGTTTTACTCCCTCCCGGAACTCGAAAAGCAGGGCATCGGCCAGATCTCGCGCTTGCCGATCTCCATCCGCATCGTGCTCGAGTCCCTGCTGCGGAATCTGGATGGCAAAAAGGTCACCGAGGCCGATGTCAAAAACCTGGCCAATTGGAATGCCAAAAACCCCGGCGACTACGAGATCCCGTTCACGGTGGCTCGCATTGTTTTGCAAGACTTCACCGGCGTCCCCCTCCTGGTCGATCTGGCGGCGATGCGCAGTGCGGTGCATGGCATGGGAAAGAACGCCACCATGATCGAGCCGCTGGTGCCCGTGGATCTGGTGGTGGATCACAGCGTGCAGGTCGATTTTGCCGGCACCCAGGAGGCACTGAATCGGAATTTGGAACTCGAGTTTCGCCGCAACAAAGAGCGCTATCAGTTTCTCAAATGGGGTGAGCAGGCCTTCGATACCTTCAAGGTGGTGCCTCCGGGCATCGGCATCGTGCACCAGGTGAACTTGGAGTACCTGGCCAAGGGCGTTTTGGAAAAAGACGGCGTGTTTTACCCAGATACCCTGGTCGGCACGGACTCGCACACCACCATGATCAACG
>JAGRPD010000509.1 GCA_020439875.1 Verrucomicrobiales bacterium | reverse complement strand
AGCGGGTAAAGACAAGCCCAGGCAGTATGACTACCACACTTGGTCTCGCCCCACTCCGGCCCTGCTAACCCCCATTGCCGCCGCCGGTCTGCTGCCCGATCCCGGTGCCAAACACTACCGCTTCGAGAGCTGGTATCGAACCGGCCAGCGCAAACACAAAGCCTTCCTTTCGGCCAAACTCCAAACCAACAGAAACCACATCCCATGAGCAACATCCTCGAACAATTCGACCACTACCTGAAAGCCGATGGCCCCGCCGCCATCGTTACCCGCGAGCCTCTGATCCCTGTCGAGGGAGCCGATGGCGTGCTTTTCCCCTCTACCTTCGCCTCTGGCGATGGCTTCCCCGGCGGCTACAACATCGACGGCGACCCGAACGGCGAAAACGTCGCCCTCGTGGACAGCGTCGGCTCTCAGGCAAACCGTATTGAGCCTCTTTTCGCTGAGGCTGATCATGCCGCGCTAGTCCCTCAAGTCGTCATCACCGCAGGCGTGAAGCGGATCAATCTTCTCGAAGCAGGACACCGCGCCGGAGACGCCATCGTCCGGTGCTCCTCTCTGCAACAAGAGCTCCACGATGCTTTCAAGGCACTGCTGGATGGAGATGCCACAAGCCTCGCCAAAATTGCCCCCACCTCGCTTGTCTTCGGCGTCTGGGATTCCCGTGACACTCAGGCCAAAATGCCTCGTCTCATCGCCTCCACCATTCGTGCCTACAATGTGCGGAAACTGACCCGCTCCGCTCAGTATTGGGCGGGTGGCAGCTCGAATCCCGTCACAGTTTATGATGACGAAAACATTCTTGGCCCCATCAAGGATGACAAGGACCGCAAAGAACGCTCAACCTCTGGTTTTACGCACGTCCCCGCTACCGGCTCTCATGGCGGTATCATCGCCAAAGGTGGCATCCGTCGCGATGCCACCCTCGCTCTCGCAGCTCTGAAGCTCATCAATGCAGGCTCCGATGCTGATTCGACGCTAAAACTGCGTCGCTACATTCTTGGTCTGGCCCTCGTCGCCTTCACCAAGCTACCCGGCGGCTACCTCCGTCAGGGTACCATTCTTATCTCTGACCCTGACAACCAAGGGAAGACTGATGAAGTCTATGCCAACGGCAGTCGCAAGCCCTTTACCGTCACTCACGAGGAGGCTCTGAAGTATGCCAAAGACGCCGCTGAAGCCTTCGGAGTCGGTGAAAGCCGCGAGGTGCCTTTCGATGCCGAAAAAGCCAAAGCTGACCTTGCTGGAAAAGAAGCGAAGTCCAAAGCCAAGAAGGAGAAAAAGTAACCCTCCTACCCCATGCCTGACTATCTCTGCATCACCATCCGCTTTCTGGATGGCGCGTTCCATGGGCGTGCCGATCACGGGGAGCCTGAGTGGCCGCCATCACCATTGCGGCTTTACCAAGCCATCGTCGCCGCTGCCGCCGCACGTTGGAACGAACGCCGTGGACTGCGTCACGCTGAACCTGCCCTCAAGTGGCTGGAGCAGCTCACGCCACCCGTCATCATCGCCCCACAGGCACGGGAGGCCCAGGGCTACCGTCTCTATGTGCCAGACAATGCGGGCGACCTCGTGGGCCGTTCTCTCTCGCGAGGTGGAGAGGACAGTATCGCCAACTACCGCACCGATAAATCCATCCGCCCGATGGTTTTCCCAAGTGAAGGAGCCGTTCACTACCTCTGGCCCACTGCCGGGTTGCCTAGCGGCTTCGATGAGCACCGCAGCGTGCTTTTCCAAGCCGTTGAATCCATCACTCACATCGGTTGGGGAGTCGATCTCGTCGTCGCCTCAGCCTCCATTGTGCCAGAGGAGGCCATCGCTGCCCTTCCTGGAGAGGGTTGGCGACCTAGCTCTGAAGTTGGCAGAGAACTCCGTGCTCCCAAGCCCGGCACCTTCGACGACCTCGCCCGTCGGCACACGGCCTTCCTCAATCGCGTAAAGGAAGGCGGAAGCTTTTCCCCCGTGCCCCCGCTTTCAGATTTCAGTGTCGTAGGCTATTGCAGGGACTCCGAACCTGCGTCCCTGCCTTGGGCCATCTTTGCCCTTCGCAGCTTGGATGGAGCCCGTTACAACGCCTTCGACCCCATACGCCGCAGCCTACACATTGCCGGGATGCTCCGCCATGCCGCAAGCCAGCCGGATTTTCTTCGCAGCGCCGGAATCAGTGCAGAAGAAGGTCGCAGCCTTGTCCTCGGACACGGTGAGACCCAAGGCCAAAATCACCAAGCCGTCTCCGGCCCACGTCTCGCATTCATCCCGCTGCCCAGCATCGAAGGCCGAGGCAAGGATAGCGCCTCTGTGATTGGCAGCGTGCGCCGGGTTTTGATCACCGTGCGCGGCGGCGGAGACCCATCCGTCTTCAAGCGCCTCGTGCAGCGGCTCGAAGCCCGCGAGCTTATCGACGAAAGCAAAGGCGAACCCATCGCCATTCTTCAACGGCAGGCTGGCGGCCCCGACGGAGCCACTAACCGCTATCTGCATCCTGCCACCACTTGGGCCAGTGTCACGCCTGTCATCCTCCCAGGCTACGACGACCCAAAAAAACTCCGTCAGCGTCTCAAACCCGGCCACAATCTGACCGCTGAAGAAAAAGCCGCTGTGCTCGAAAAGCTCGACAGCCGTATTGAAGCCCTCCTCCGAAAAGCCATTCGCCAAGCAGGCTACTCCGAAGCCCTCGCCACCCACGCCGAGCTTGATTGGCGCAGCAGCGGCTTCTGGCCCGGCACAACACTTGCCACGCATTACGCCGCCGGAGATCAGCATCGGCGCTACCGCAAACTTCACGTCCGCCTCATCTGGAAAGACGCTAACGGCACCCCCATCGACGTTCCAGGTCCCATTTGCATCGGCAGCGGGAAATTCGCCGGCATGGGCCTGTTTGCCGCCTTGGCGTAAACAATCGGCCTCTTCGTCCCAGCAGACTCAACCCCCACTTCATGAACGCTGACGATTTTCTCCAAGACCCGCCGCGCCCCACGGCGGGAGGAGACATCCCACGACTCTGCAGCCCTTGCTTTTGCGTTCTCTGTGCTCTTTTGCGGCAACTCCCTCTCTGAAGTCTCACCATCCTCCACGGTGTCACCCGACGATGAACAATGAAACTCCGCCTCGATCGGCTGAAGCACCTGACTCCGGAAGACGTGATCCAGGAAGCGGAGGCAACGGCTCACCTTTTCAAACCCGAGCCGCATTTCTCCAAAACGGGAACTCGAAGTCTGTCCTCAGCACCAACAGCCGAGCGTGCGCAGCAGACGGTACCGCACGACACGACCGGGACGTAACGCGGACCTTCCCGAAACCTTGAGCTACCCAAATCATGCCCGACGCCCCCTCCTCCGCCGCTGAGCCTTACCCCTACCTGGAACAGGTGCTGCCGGGTTTTCATCGGGCAAGGAAGATCATCAAGGCGGAGAGCGATGGCTTGTCGGCACTCGGCTTAACCGGCACCAAGTTTGATTTTTACCGATTCGCCAATCGGCTGCGCTTGGCGGTTTGCTTCGGCGGGCTGCACCTGAAGGGCTTTGGCGAAAACACGGCGGCGGGTTACGATGCGTTGACTCAGGTTTTCTTCACTTGGTCGGCCTTTGAGCGCTACGCGGATCTGGCTCATGATCGACCGCCCTTCCGCGCCCTCTTTGCGCATCATCCACGGGCCAAGGCCCACGAGCTGGCCGCCCTCTGCCGCGCCCAGGATCCCGAGCATCGGTTGATCGATTTCCTCATCTCGCAAAGCCTGCTGCCCGTGCATGAGACGCACCTGGCGCGGTATCGCGATGGGCACGCTTTCTCCGTCCTGACCCTGGCCGCCAGCATCCGCCACATCTTTGCCCACGGTCATCTCACCGCCAATCCGAACCGGCTGCCTGCGGAAAATTTGGCCATTATTTGCTGTGCTCTGAGCGAGTTTCTTGTAGATTTCCTTCGCAGCGACCTCCTCCGTCGCATCCAGCTCGCCGAAGCCTGCCGCCCTCCGCCGCCATGAGTGATCCCTCCAGCGCCCCCTCGAATCCACCTGCGGAGAGCGTTGCATCCAAACCCACTGCGCCATCCGCCCCACCCCAGCATCGCGCGGCCCGGGCGCTGCACCCAGCGGCGCGGGACGAGGTTTTCCTCCCTGAACCTCTGCCCATTCCCTCCGATCATCCCGAGCTGGATCTCTTTGGCCGGGAGCGCTTCCGCCAGTTGAGCGAAACGGAGAAACCCACCGCGCCGCTGACCGTTCCCTGCCCCACTCCGCGCCCTCCTTCCCCAAGCAGCGAACCCGCGCCGATGCGCGCCCGCATGCTCAATGAGTTCGTTTATTGCCCGCGTCTGTTTTACTACGAAGAAGTGGAAGGCCTCTTCCTCAGCAATGCCGACACCGAACGCGGTGCCGCGCTGCATGAGAAAGTGGATCGCGGCAAAGGAGCCCTGCCCAAGGCTCGCAAAAAAGCCAAGACCCCAGTCGAAGCGAAGAACACCGACTCCAGCAACGCGCCCGCCACGGATCAGCCCACCTCGGACGCCACCAGCACCACCACCACCAGCACCACCGAGTCTGCAGCCGCCGACACTTCACCCTCCGCCGTCGGCGCATCCCAGGTCGAGGAGACCCTGCACTCCCGCTCCGCCATGCTCAGCTCCACCCGGCTCGGCGTGGTGGCCAAGATGGACCTCATCGAGGTCAAGCTCACCGCCCCGTCCGCCGCCGAACTCTTCGGCCCCGACTCTCGCCAAACCGTCACACCCGTGGACTACAAAGCCGGTGCGCCCCAGGTGGCGGATGATGCCAGCCAGCTCTGGGATGCCGACAAAATGCAGCTCGGCCTGCAAATCCTCATCCTGCGCGACAACGGTTACACCTGCGATGACGGCGTCATTTTCTACCGCGCCACCCGCCAGCGCGTGCGGCTGGAAATGACCGCCGAACTGGAAGGCTGGATCATCCAAAAGATCGCCGAAGCCCGCGCCACCGCCGCCGCACCCACCCTGCCGCCGCCCCTCATCAACAGCCCCAAATGCGTGCGCTGCTCGCTCGCCCCCATTTGCCTGCCGGATGAGACGCGGATGCTGCGCAATACACCGAGACTCGAACCCATCGCGCACCCGACCCCTTCCGCCTCTGCCGCCCTACCCAGGCCAAAGACCGACATCCCGCCTCCGCGCCGTCTCATCGCCGCCCGCGATGACGAACGCGCGCTCTACCTGAACACACCGGGCTACCGCGTCGGCATCCAATCCGGCCGCCTCATCGTCAAAGATGGTGCGCAGACCGTGGATGAGATCCGCCTGCAGGATGTCTCCCACGTCGCCCTCTTCGGCAACATCCAGCTCACCACCCAGGCCCTGCATGAGCTGTGCGAGCAGGAGATCCCCATCGCCTACTTCAGCATGGGCGGCTGGTTTTATGGACTGACCCGCGGTCACGGTCTGAAAAACGTGCACACCCGCATCCGCCAGTTTGCCACCGCAGCCAACCCCGTCCAATGCCTTGAGCTGGCGCAAAACATCGTGCGCGCCAAGATTCGCAACCACCGCACCCTGCTCATGCGCCTGCATGTGGAGCCCCCGCGCCCCGCCATCATCGGCCTCAAAGAGATCGCCGCCCGCGTCGGCAACACCCGTGGGCTCGACGAATTGCTCGGCATGGAGGGAGCCGCCGCCGCACTCTACTTCCAGCATTTTCCCGGCATGATCAAAGTCGGCGAGGACGACATCGACGATGAAATCCCCGGCCTGGAAGATCCCGCAACCACCGCCGCCCAACGCCGCGAAGAGTCCGCGCAATTCAGCTTCGACTTCACCCAGCGCCGCCGTCGCCCGCCCACCGATCCCGTCAACGCCCTGCTCTCACTCGCCTACAGCCTGCTGGCCAAAGATTGCACCATCGCCGCACTCGCCGTCGGCTTTGATCCCTACGTCGGCTTTTATCATCAGCCACGCCACGGCCGCCCCGCCCTGGCGCTGGATTTGATGGAGGAATTTCGCCCACTCATCGCCGAGAGCACCGTCCTCACCGCCATCAACAACCGCATGATCACCCCCGGCCACTTCGTGCGCGCCGGCGATGCCGTCAACCTCACCCCCCACGGACGCCGCGCCTTTTTCCACGCCTACGAGCAGCGGATGAACGCCCTCATCACACACCCCGTGTTTGATTACAAAGTCAGCTACCGCCGCGTGCTCGAGCTGCAAGCCCGCCTGCTGGCCCGCTGGCTCACCGGCGAGATCCCCGACTACATCCCCATGGTCACCCGCTGAAAAACCCGCCGCCCGCCATGCCCGCCGCATCCGCCACCGTCACCGCCCGGCACACCTACATCGTGTGCTACGACATCGCCAACGACAAGCGGCTCAGAAGGGTCTTTCAAATGTGCAAAAACCACGGCACCCACCTGCAGTTCTCCGTCTTCGAGTGCGATCTCAATCCCCGGGAGCTGGTGGAATTTCAGCGCGAACTGAAGTCCCACATCAAGCACGACGAAGACCAAGTCATCTTCATCAGCCTGGGGCCCGCCGCAGGCCGGGGAGACCGGGTCATCTCCGCCATGGGACTGCCCTACTCCCGATTTGATGCGCCCTGCTACGTGGTGTAGAACACCCACGTCCCCCACCGATCTTTGACAAATTTCAAATCTCTTCGAAACGCGAGCGCCCCGGTGGCGACCCCACCCCCGGGGATCGCTCGCGCGTTCGAGATCAAGGTCTTGGGCCGAAACCTCTCGGCTCAAATCCCATCGCCCCCGTCGATCACCCTCCACCGCTCGCAAACCTTCGATTCAGCCCCCACCCCACCCAGGGTCGGAAGCCGGCTCTCTCCGCTCTCTCACCAGAGC
>JAGRPD010000041.1 GCA_020439875.1 Verrucomicrobiales bacterium | reverse complement strand
AACTCGGTGGTGATGACGATCAGCGTTTTGTCGAGCAGGCGGCGGGCTTCGAGATCGGTGATCAGGGCGGCGACGGCGGTGTCGAGTTCTTTGATCAGCTCGTGCTGGTTCAGGATGCCCTGATTGTGCGTGTCCCAGCCGGTGCCGTTGAGGAAGTTGAGGTTGTGCGAGACTTCGACAAAGCGCACGCCCTGCTCGATGAGGCGGCGACTGAGCAAGCAGCGCTGGCCAAACTCGCCGCCATAGTTTTGGCGGAGTGTGCCGGGCTCTTCATCGAGCTGGAAGACGCGGTTGAATGCCGGCCCGCTGAATTTGAGGCTCTGCTCGATGGCGGCGTCGTAGCTCTTGAGCATCGCATCGTTGGTGGGCGGCACCCCGGCCTGCAGCGCGGCGAGAAACTGCCCACGACGCTGCTGGCGGCCCGCGCTGACGCCGGGCGGACGCGACAGGCCGGCGGGACCGCGGCTGGTATCCGTGAGGTAGAGATAACCGGACTGCGCACCCAGGAAACCGGGGCCGCGCGTGACATTCGGGTAGCCGATCAGCACATACGGCGGTGCTTCGGCGGAGGCGGCACCACGCTGGTGCGCGATGATGGAGCCGATGGAGGGATAGCTGATCGTACCGCTGATGGGCCGGCCGGTGTGCATGCGATTCGTCGCGGCGGCGTGCTCGTCGATGACGTTGTGATTGACGGTGCGCACCGCAGTGACGCGCTCCATGAGTGGCGCGAGGTATTTCAAGTGCTCGCAAAGCTTAACGCCGGGCACGGCGGTATCGATGGCGTCGTAGTAGGAGCCGGCTTTCTTGGCCTGCGGGTCGCCGCGTCGCTTGGGATCGAAGGTGTCCGTCTGCGCCATGCCACCCCCGAGCCAGATGGAGATGACATGCTCGGCCTTGCCTTGGATCAACGGTGGTTCTGCGGAAAGCAGCGGTCGCGACAACGCAGCACCACCCGCGAGAGATGCGGCGGTTTCCAGAAAGCGGCGGCGGTTCATGGAGGAAAATGAGTTCATGAGAAAAGTTGCTTTGGGTTCAGGGAATCCAGACGAACTCCCGGTCGTTGATCAGGCTCCAGACGAGATCTTCGAAGACCTCGCGCCACTCGGGGCGCAGGCGCGGATCGGCGGGCGGGCCTTGTTGCACGCGGTTCTGCACTTCGATCTGGATGGAGTTGGCCTCGGGGCTGACGTGATTGAGCCATGTCACCAGCGGGAGCGGATCGGGCAGCTTCGGGGTGACTTGATCCGCTGCAGAAACGAGGCGCGTGTCGAAGCCCTCACGCAGCGCGGGCAGGAAGGCGGCGCGCTCCGCCGCACGCGGCTGGCGGCTGAGCACGCGGAGAAACATTTCCTCCAGCAATGTTTCGGGCGACTTGGCACTGGCCGCGAGATCGGCCAGTTCGCTATGCCACGAGGCGCGGATCAGCGATTGCACCAGCGTGCCGTTCGCCAGGATGCCGGGCTGCAGGAGATTGGGATCGGTGGCGCGCTCGAAGATGGGCATCTGGCGCGATCCGTTCCATCCGAAGGCCTCCAGCACGTCCACCGCTGTCTGCGCATGAGGCAGCGCGAGGCTGGGGCGGTCGCGCTCGTTGTTCAGGCTGGCGAACATCCACGCGCGGCGCGGCACGCCGAGCGTTTGCCGCCTTTCCAGCGGATGGCGACCATCATGAACAAAGGTCAGCTCCTCGGAATCGATGGCCTTTCCTGTGGCGGCATGGAGCGAATCCACCACCTCCTCCGCCGTGAGACGACGGCGACCCGGCGCGCTGAAGAAGCGTTCGCCCGCAGGCAGCGCTGCGAGCGGCACCTCGGCAGCCTCGCGCTGGTAGGCGGCGGAGGTCGTGATGAGGCGGACCAAGTGCGCGGGATTGTAGTCGTGCGAGATGAACTCCGCGGCGAGCCAGTCGAGCAGCTCCGGATGGCTGACATCGCGGCCTTCCCAATCATGCGCCGGTTCCACGAAGCCCGCGCCCATGAGCCGCTTCCAGGTGCGATTGACGAAGACACGCGCAAAGCGACGGTTCTCCGGCGAGGTGACCAGCGCGGCGAAGCGCTCGCGTGTGTCCTTCGGGTCCTCGACGAGGCGGTCGATGGCGGCACCATCCTTCACGCCCGCAGCAGCGGCAAAGGGCCAGTCAGGCGTGACGGGCTCGTCAGGCTTGAGCGTGACCTTGATGAGCGACTCGCGCCCTTTTCTCTCGAAGAATCCAGCGGGCACGCGGCTGGTGGCGGGCACCGTCACCGTCTTGCGCGAGAGCATCGCCGCCAGCGAGTAGAGATCGCGCTGCGTGGTGCTGTGATAGGGCGAGTCATGGCAGCGCGCGCATTGCAGCTCGATGCCGAGGAAGGCGGAGGCGATGATGTGTCCCTTCGCAGCGAACGGCGAATCGTTTTCTGCCGCGATCGCGAAGCCCGCGCTGCCGCCGTAGCCCGCATCGCCGCGCATCATGAGCAGCTCGGTGACCATGCGGTCGAGCGCCTTGCCATCGCGCAGGGCATCGAGCAGGAACCAGCGGAAGGGCCCGGTGCTGTTGAGCGAGGCATTGATGAGCGTGGGATTTTCCGCCAGCAGATCCAGCCAATCAGCCATCTGGTGCTCGACGCGGCGTTCATTCGCGAGCAGGCGGTCGATCAAACGCGTGCGCTTGTCGGCTGACGTGTCACTCAAAAAGGCACGCGCCTCCGCTGCGCTGGGCGGCAGGCCGATGAGATCGAGGTAAAGCCGGCGCAGGAAAGCCTCGTCGCGAATCGTGGGCGTCTTCGTCAGCAATGCGGCGTCCACCGGTGCGGCGGGCCACACGGCGCCATTGCGAATCCACGTTTCGAGCTTCGCCACCTGCTCCGGTTTCAACCGGTCGCCAGAGGGTGGCATGACTTGATCCTCGTCCTCGGTCTTCAGCCGCACCATTAGCTCGCTCGCCGCCGGATCGCCCGGCACGATGGACGGAATCTCCGAATCGCCCCCGCGCAGGGCGGCCGCGAGGGAGTTCAGTTTCAATCCGCCCTTCACCTTCTCGCCATGACAGCGGAAGCAGGCCTCCTGAAGAATCGGCAGGATCTCCTTTTGAAATGCGCCCGTGTCGCCCGAGGAAGATGCGTTCGCTGCGAGCGCTGCCTCGATCTTCGCATCGAGGAAGGCGTCCACGGGATGTCCGCTCTTCGGGGGCGCGGGCGCCGGATGCTTCGCCACCCATTCGCGGGCGAAATCGTGGCGCTTCTTCCAAACCGCATCGCGCGACCGTGCCGCCGCACGGCGATTGGCGTCATCGCGTTCGCTCAAGGCCTTCTCCATGCCCGCCAGCACCGGCGCGACTGCTGCATCCGTCAAAGGCAGGCCGGGCTCGCTGCCCGCGCGGAGAATCGAAAACGACTTCCCGTCCTGCGTCTCGATGGCGACGCACACTTCGCCCGTCTCCGTGCGCTGGTTTTTTCCGCCGACGATCACTTCCAGCACCACGCGTGAGGTACCCTTCTGCGCAGGCACCTTCGCCGTGCCAAAGACCTCCTGATGATGATAGTCCTTCACGCGCAGGCCTGGTAGCGGCGGTTCCGCCAGCGGCGTCACAGGGTCATGACCGTTCGGACTTGAGGCATCGGCGGGTTGTGTTTCGGCAATCAACTCTCCATCGACCCACAGGCGCGCCAGCGCGCGGGTGCGGATGAGGAAGCGGCGCGATCCTGCCGGCAACTGCACATCCGTCGCCAGTCGCAGCAGCAGCGGTGCCTTCCACGCGGAACGGATGCCCCAGTCGTCGTAACGCAGCGGAATGCGCGGCAGCAACATGGCCTCGCTGGTCCAATGCTCGCTGACGACTGGCACTTCGTCCGCCGCAGGCCAGCGATTGAAGGCGGCAAGACCTTCGCTGAGCTGCATCATCACTTTTCCCTTCTCCAAAGGCCCCAGCGAGGGCATTTCAGGCTTCGCGGGCGCTACGATCTGCGGGCCATCCTTGCGCTGAAAGCGGCTGGCGATCTCTTTGTCCGGGAGAAGCTGATGATGCACCGCCACCATGTCGAGCCAGCCGGTGAAACTGTTGCCCGCGCTGCCTTTCATCGAGGAGCCGATCCACACGTCGTCATCGTCATTCACGGGAGGGTCACTGGTTGGACCATCCGCATCCCAGGCACCCCCGGAGGGCACGCCATCAATCCAGCCGCGGATGGTCTCCGGTTTCCCAAACTCATACGCCAGCGCCACGTGATGCCAGCCCGTGGCGATGCGAAACGCCGCCTCCGAAGTCCAGCGATGCCAGTGAAACACCCCTGCGCCTGCCGAGCTGGTGAAGAGAAAACTGAGCTGCGCCTGACCGCCCGCCGCGCCGACCACGCGCAGCGACCAGTTTTGATTGTCCTTGCTGAAGCGCGGCGAAAGCGTGCGGCCCTTGCCGATGATGTAGGCCGGCTGGCCCGTGCGCAGCGCGCCGACCTTGATCCATGCCTCCAGGGTGATCGCATCGCCATTGGTGAAATCAAAGCGGCTCTGCGGCCCCGGATCCTGGATCTCAAAGCGCGCGCCATTGCCCTTCAGCTCCACCGCCATGTTGTCGGCCTCCAGGTTCGGAAACTCCGGCGGCCGCGGCCCGGCCTGATCACGCACGATGTCGCCCCGTGGCGTCAGAGGCAGCGCCTCCTCCGATCCGAAATCCCAGCGATCCACTGGCAGAACGTCGGCCCCAATCACTGGACCCATCATGAGAATCGATCCCACCCCCAAAACGACATTTATCCCGGCAACCGGGCAGCGAGTTATGATCATGATGAAAAAAAGAGTCCTCAACGATAACAAGGAGTACGTCGATTCTGGGATCAAAAAATCCAAATACATCTGGATATGGATTGGCTTTCGAACTTCGAATCTCTCCCAAGAAGCCCGCGAGCCTGGTTGACGAAGCCATCTCGGCAGCGCATTTTCTCCTCCATGGCGCACCGCTATCTCGACCCCAGGAACGACATCGTCTTCAAGCGCATCTTTGGCGAGCATCCCGAGATCCTGCGCTCCTTCCTCAACGCCGTCTTGCCGCTGCCCCCGGATGGTCAGATTCTTTCTCTGGAGTATCTCTCGGGTGAGCAGGTGCCTCAATTGCCCCTGCTGAAAAACACCATCGTCGATGTGCGATGCCGCGATCAAAGAGGACGTCAGTTCATCGTGGAAATGCAGATGAACTGGACCAAGGCCTTCCTGCGCCGCGTCCTTTTCAATGCCAGCAAGGCCTACGTGCGTCAGCTGGATCGTGGGGAACGTTTTGAGCTACTGCAGCCCGTCATCGGTCTCTCCGTGTTGGATGCTGTGTTTCGTCCCGAGAGCGAGGGTTATTATCATCACTACCAGATCGCTGAAGAGGGCTGTCCTGAGTCGGTGATTGAAGGTCTGCAACTGGTCTTCATCGAGTT
>JAGRPD010000508.1 GCA_020439875.1 Verrucomicrobiales bacterium | reverse complement strand
CCGGCGACGTCGGAGGTCTTGGAGGAGACTTCCTTGATGAGCTGGGCGCCCATGTTTTCGTACGGGCAGGGCAGTTCGATTTCCTTGGCCACGGTGACACCGTCTTTGGTGATGGTGGGGGAGCCGAACTTCTTCTCCAGGATCACGTTGCGTCCGGCGGGGCCCAGGGTGGACTTGACCGCTTTGGCCAGTTTGGTGACGCCGCGGAGCAGCGCGTGACGGGCGTTTTCGTCAAAGTTGAGTTGTTTTGCCATAAAGGATTGGTTTCAGGTATTGAGGGTTGGTAAAGGGTGGGGGGCGTTAGCCGACGATGCCGAGGATGTCGGTCTCGTTGAGGATCAGCATTTCTTCGCCGTCGAGTTTGACCTCGGTGCCGCCGTATTTGCTGATGAGCACTTTGTCGCCGACTTTCACGGTGAAAAGTTCCGACACGTCTTTGCCTTCGTCGTCCTTGCCGGTGCCGAGGGCGAGCACTTCAGCTTCCTGAGGCTTCTCTTTCGCGGTATCGGGGAGGAACAGCCCGCCAGCGGTCTTTTCTTCGCTGATGGAGCGCTTCACGAGCACGCGGCGGCCCAGGGGTGTGATTTTGGTTGCCATAGTTGGTGCGGTTTATGCTTGGGTTGTTTTGGGTTTCTGGTTGGGTTCATCCGGAGGCCGTCTGCCGTCGATAAGATGGCGGGCGGCCACGTCCGAAATTGTTGCCATTTAAGGCTGTTGGGGTGGGTCTTTGGGAACGATGGCCACGCCGTTGGGCGCACGCTCACCTTCCCCGTACATGAGATCGGGCAGCGCCTCACCGATTTCATCAGCGATGAATCCGACGATGCGACGCGGATCCTCAGAGAGAACGGCTTGAAGCATGCGGGCCTTGCGGGCCGAGTCATAGCCGCTGGTGTCGAGATCCAGCCGCGCAGCGCCGGGCTGATCCGAGAGGCCGCTGAGCTGCGCGGCGAGGTCCACGTTGCGGTCGATCAGCTTTTTCAGAGCCTCATTTTTCCCCAAGGCCTGAAGGCCCGCGACGAGGTGCGGATTCACTTCGGGCAGGTTGAGGAGTTCCACCGCCGTCGCGTCGGGATGCTCATCGACGAGGCTCAAGGCCTCATCCAACAGCGGATCGATTTCGGCCTCCTGCCCTGCGGAGGTGAGCCCCGCTTCACGGATCCACGGATCGTTCAAGACATCGTCTGCCTTTGAGCTTTCCCCGGCAGCTGGCGTTGCCTTTTCTTCCACCACCGCGTCGGCGGCGGGCGTGGGCGCTTCCTGCCGATTGCACGCCCCCATGAGAAACGCGCCACTGAGGAGGGACAGCGCCATCCAGCGATGCAGAGGCATCGAAGAAGACGTCTGGATTCCCAGCGGCGCGATCATGAGGCGTTGGTTCAAATGGGTGGGTTGGCGTTGCTTCGTGGCGGCGTCGCTTACTTGTCCTTGTCCACGACTTCGAAGTCGGCGTCCACGACCTTGCCGTCATCCTCGTTGTTGGAGGCGACTTCGGGGCCCGATCCAGCTTCAGCGCTAGCGGCACCGGCCGCTGCGGCAGCAGCAGCTGCGGCGGCGGGGTCCATCCCGCCTGCGCTGGCGGCCGCTTGGTAGGCTTCAGCGAAGAGTTTTTCGAGAGATTCCACGCCGGACTTCATGCCGTCCAGGTCGTCGGTCTCCACCGCGCGCTTGAGAGCAGCCACTTTGTCGGTGACGGGACTGAGCTTGTCGGCGGGGACTTTGCCGTCCCACTCTTTGACCTGCTTCTCGACTTCATAGACCAGGGTCTCGGCCTTGTTTTTGACCTCCACACCGTCCTTGCGCTTGCGGTCTTCTTCGGCGTGCTCTTCGGCTTCCCGCTTGGCGCGTTCGATCTCGTCTTGGGACAGACCGCTGGAGCCTTGGATGGAAATTTTCTGCTCTTTGCCGCTGCCTTTGTCTTTGGCTGAGACGTGCAAGATGCCGTTGGCGTCGATGTCAAAGGTGACCTCGATTTGCGGTGTGCCGCGCGGGGCGGGTGGGATACCGTCCAATTTGAAGGTGCCCAGCGTCTTGTTGTCGCGAGACATGGGGCGCTCACCTTGCAGTACCACGATCTCCACACCCGGTTGGTTGTCGGCGTATGTGGAGAAAATCTGGGAGTGCTTCTTCGGAATGGTCGTGTTCCGAGGAATCATCGGCGTGGCAATGCCACCCGCCGTCTCGATGGCCAGCGTCAGTGGGGTCACATCGAGCAGCAGCACGTCTTTCACGTCCCCTTTCAAAACACCGCCTTGGATGGCAGCGCCGATGGCGACGACTTCATCCGGGTTCACGCCTTGGTGAGGATCTTTGCCAGCCA
>JAGRPD010000507.1 GCA_020439875.1 Verrucomicrobiales bacterium | reverse complement strand
TTTGTTGCGGCAGGGGGGGGGGGGGGTGGGTTGGAGGGTGGCGGGGGTGAGGGACCGTGCGGCGCGGGGGCGGGGGGGGGGGGGGGGGGGGGGGGGGGGTGGGGGCCGCGGGGAGGGGGCACGGGTGGGATATCCGGCGCGGGTGGCGGGTGGGTTTGTGCTGGATGCGGCGCTGCGGGCAGAGGGGCTGATGGCGACGCAGGTGCGGCTGGTGCCGCAGGGCTACGCGGAGGCGGTGGAGGATCCCCGGCGGGAGACGGACGCGCAGGTGAGTGTGGAGCCGTGGCTGACTTTGCTTTGTAAGCAGGGCTGGAATCGGCGCTGGGAGGCGGAGCGTTTGGAGAATGGCTATTGGACGGTGCTGGCGGTGCGGGCTTCGGCCTGGCGGCGGCATCCGGGTGAGTTGCAGCGCCTCATAGCGGTGGAGGCCGTGGCGGCGAAGCAGGTGCAGGAGGGGCAGCTGACGGCTGAGGAAACGCAGGTGCTGTTGCGGCATCTGGGCCTAGAGGAAGGGGATTGGCAGGGGGTGATGCAGGGGCTGTGGTGGCCGGATGTGGAGCAGGGGCAGGAGGCGCTGGAGGATTTGGACTCGGAGTTCTGGCGGCACACGCGTCAGGTGCATGAATTTTTAACCAAAGAGGGAACGGTGACCGGAGCGTGGGATCCGAGTGCGTGGCTGTGGGAGGGAGGGCGATGAATCTGACTCGCAGCAAGTACTCCATCCAGCTGTGGATGACGGTGACGGTGGTGGGGCTGGCGCTGGTGCTGAGTGTGGTGAATGTGCTGCGGCAACTGTGGGTGGATGAGAGCCGCTATCGAAACAGTGTGGTGCGGACGGCGGAGCAGGAAGGCCGCCGCCTGGCGGCACAGTCGCAGCTGCTGATGCGCCGAGGAAACGGATCGCTCGCCGTGGCTCAGCTGGCGCTGAGCTACGCGGCGGCAGATCGGGATCTGCGGGCGGCGGTGGTGTGTGATGCGTCAAACCAAGTGCTTTTTGGCACCAGACGGGAGTGGACGGGCCTGCCGGTGGCGGAGACGGAGCTGGCTCATCTCACGGATAGCTTGGATGAGGTGCGGCAGACGATGGAAGGTCGGGTCCGCATTACCGAAGGTCGGACTCGGGTGGTGGCGGCGTTTCCTTTCTGGGCCGAGCCATCGGGAGCTGGGGTGGTGCTGCTGGAGTACGAGCTGGAGGCGGGCTACGGCCTGGCTCGGTCGCGCGCTTGGCATTCCTCGATGGCGCGATTGTTCGGACTGGCGGGCGGTTGTCTGGCGCTGTGGATGGCACTGCATTGGATCGTGACGCGGCGGGTGAAGGGGCTGCTGACACGGGTGCGGCAGGCGCAAGATCGAGGCGTGTCGGTGAAGGGAGAGAGTGCGGATGAACTCTCTCTGGTCTCCCGCGCGCTGGATGCCACGGTGTCGGAGTGGCAGACGTCGGAGGCGCGCCTGTCCCAAGTCGTGTCCTCGATGCGGGAGATCTTCTGGGTGGCACCTGCGGGCCGCGATGAGGCCATCTACCTCAACGCGGCCTATGAGAGCATGACGGGCCGTGAACGGACGGTCTTGACGCGTCGGCGATGGGATTGGTTGCGTGCGGTGGAAAGTGGCGATCGTCGGCGGGTGCTGGGCTGGATTCAGCGGGCTCGCGCCGGGGGGTTTGTAGAGGGGGAGGTGCGGGTCCGGCATCCGGATGGGACGTGGCATTGGCTGCTGTGCCAATTGTCACCATTTCGCGATGACCAGCTCGCGGAGGGAGCCATCATGGCGTTGATCTCTGAGGTCACGATGCGCAAGGAATTGCAAAGCCGCCTGCTCGATGTGGCCGAAAAAGAGCGTCAACAGGTCGGCATGGAGATTCACGATGATCTCTGCCAGCGCCTAGCGGGAGTGCGATTGAAGGCGGGCGTCTTGGCCAACTCACTGAAAAGCTCAGGGCTGCCGGCAGCGCAAGTCGCGGCCGTGGTGGCTAGCGAGCTGGGCGAGGCCACCCAGATTTCTCGCATGTTCGCCAACGGCTTGGCTCCCGTGCAGATTGATCGGACCGGCATCGGCCCGTCTTTGGAAAAACTCGCCCAAACCATCGAGCGAACCTTTGACAAACCCTGCCGGGTCGAGGTGCCGGAAGAATTCGTGCTGGAAGGCCAGGAGGAGGGCATTCATGTGTTTCGCATTGCGCAGGAGCTGCTGCACAACGCCGCCAAACACGCGAACCCCTCCCGACTCTGGGTGAAGATCCAAGTGCGCGCCGGACGGTTGCGCCTGGAGGTGGGGCATGATGGCTCGGCCTTCGTGCCGGATGGTTCGCATTCCGAAGGCATGGGGCTCTACATGATGCAGCAGCGATTGGACGCCTTGGGTGCCACCCTGCGGCGTTTTAGCCGAACGCAGGACGGTCAGATCGTTCAGTTAGCGGTGTGTGAAGTCAGCATCAGTGGAACCGCAACGGAAGGTAGAGTGAATGAAATGAGTTAGGTAATCATTGGATGGGAGAATTAAACTTCCTTTACTCAACAAGGCAACACCCGTCCAATTGCCGAACCGGTCGCAGGTGCCGCATTCTCAACGTGTCGCGTGAAAACAAATCCGCGCGCTTGAGATGCCATGAATCCGAAAAGAACCTTCCCCGCTGCTCTTCGTCGCTCCCCCAATCCCCTGCGGTCCGTTTTGCCGATCCTGCTGGCGCTCCTGGCGTTTAGCTCCGCTCAGGCACAGACGGTCTATCGCTGGATCGCTGACAATGTCGATTTTGGTGAACCCGAGTCACCCTGGACCAACCTCGCCAGCTGGGATCCTGCGACCATGGTCCCAGGCACTCAGCCCCTGAATGCCAATGACGTGGTAGAACTCAATGGCGACGGCTCCAACGGTTTTGGAACGGCGACCAAAGAGATCACCATCAATGCTGCCACCGGGTCGCTCACGGTGGGCACCTTGCGATTTGGAGATCGCGACACGGGCAGCGCCTTGATCATTGAGGATTCCGATGGCAATCCCGCGACAGCGCAGGCGGAGGGCATCATCTTTGATACCAGCGTCACTTCAGATGGTGCCAGCGATGGCGTGGTGAGTGCTCTTTTTCATGGGCTGGATAACTTGGAGGCGCAGGATACGCGCGGCATTCTCTCGGTGGGATCGGATGCGGTGTATGGGAATAGTGGTGACGCCTTCGAAGTCGGAGTCAGCCTGAGAGATGCGGATGGTTTCCTGTTTGATGGCTTTTTCAACTTCCGCATTGATTCTCCGATGGTGGATCTGCTGGCGGGTAGCGGCGGGAGTGACTTCACCAAGCGTGGCCAAGGCATCTTGTTCTTCGATGAAAATGATGACACGCAGGCCACCAACGGATCGCTCACCGGCGTCAACAACGTCTTCGTGGAGGAGGGAGAGCTGCGATTCGACGGTGACAATACGGATCCGGATGGGGTGGTGACCATGCAGATTCAGGGAGATCTCGTCGTTGGAGCTGGTGAGGCCTTGCTGAACAGCCGGGCGGCGTCCAATGCCCGCTATGTGCTACCAGTTTTGCGTCTCTACCGGAACAATACGGGTGCCACCATTTCCAGTACTTACACAGGCACCTCTGCAACCAGTGAGGTCGGCGGCAGCATCTATCTGAATTCGGGTTCCCTCTACATTGCCAATTCATCCATCGGGGCTGGAGGCGGTGAGGCCACGATCGAGCCGGACATCATCGTATCGGGAGCAGGCAATCAGCTGCAGCTCAATCGCGCCAACAACAACTCGGAGGCGGTGGTTTTTACCGGTGTCATTACCGGTAGCGGTGAACTCCACAAGGACGACAATGCGCGAGGCGTGTTCACGGCGGACAACACCTTCAGCGGCGTGCTCGGTGTCGGTCAACAAAGCGACGACAACGGTGGCAATCTCGGTGGGGTGGAGTTGGTCGGAGCCAATGGAGCCTTCTCCGCCGTGTCGGAGGTTCGGCTCTACAACAATGGAACCTTGGTGTTAGAAAACTCGGACACATTGATGGACGTAGATGGTGCGACCATGGCGGCAATCGTGGGTGCGGTGAACAATGATCGGCTCAATGATTAGGCGACGTGGATCCTGCAAGATTTGAGCAAACTGGACAT
>JAGRPD010000506.1 GCA_020439875.1 Verrucomicrobiales bacterium | reverse complement strand
AGAGCTGGCGGCTGATGCACCAGTCCTGCAAGCCGTTCATCCAGTGGTCGTACACCTTGGCCCAGCGGTCGGGGAAGAAGCGCATGTCGCCCTTGGCCACCACGTCGGTGGATTCCTTGACGCTCGGATACTTGAGGAACCACTGGTCGCTGAGGCGCGGCTCGATCGGCACGTCGGCGCGCTCGGAGTAGCCGACGTTGTTTTGATGCGGCTCCTCCTTCACGAAGGCCCCGCTCTCCTGCAGCAGTTCCACCGCCTTTTTGCGCGCGGCAAAGCGGTCGAGCCCGGCCAGGTCGTTGCCGGCCACAAGGTTCATCGTGCCGTTGGGATGCATCACGTCGATGATCTCCAAGCCGTGACGCTGGCCGATTTCAAAGTCCGCCTTGTCATGCGCCGGCGTCACCTTCAGCACCCCGGTGCCGAACTCAAACTCGACATGATCGTCGCCGACGATCGGAATCGCCGCCTGATTCTCGACCGGCAGCGGACGCCGCACCCGCTTGCCGATGAGATGGGCGTAGCGTTTGTCGTTCGGATTCACCGCGATCGCCGTGTCCCCCGGGATCGTCTCCGGCCGCGTGGTGGCGATGGTGAGCCAGGTTTTTCCGTCCAGCTCGGCAAACAGTTCAGACTGGTCTCCTGAGGCGGACCCTTCGGCTTTCGCCTGGGCTTCACGCACGGCCTGGCGGACCGATTCATATCTTGCTGCAAGCGCTTTCGGCAGAGGCAGAATCAGGGCGTCCATGATGCGGGCGCGGCCTTCATCATCGCGCATGATGTTGCGGATGTGCAGATCTCCAATGAGCCAAGCGCGGCCGCGATGCCACACCACGCGGAGGTCCTCCAACCCGCTTTCATTGATTTGCACACCGCCCACCCGCGCCACTGCCTCCGCCCGTGCCATGTGAAATTCCGCCTCCGGCACCGCAGTCGCCTCCGGCTGAGCCAAAACCCAATCTCCTTGCGGAGTGACACCGATGATCTCCGTGGGCAAGCCGCCGATTTCATGAAGCAGAGCGAGCTTTTCGAGCGCCTCCAACGGACTGGAGGGCGCATAGTCCACCTGCGGTCCATCATTCTCCGGCAGGTGGATGGCCAGCTTGCGGCCTGCGCTGCCATCGGCGTCCGCCGAAAAGACCTTATAGACAACGCCGCGCGCTACATCCAAAAAGGGTTGTGCCTCCGCTCCAGGCTGGAGCTTTTTCATGGAGTCATCCGCTGCGGAAAGCGGCTGCCCCTCTACATAACGGACGCCGATCTGGTCGAGCCCGATGACCTTCAGTTCGCCGCAGTTCCCTGGGGCGAGTAGAGGCCGAAACTCTTCCCTGCGTGCTGCCCCAGCCTCCGCATCCGCTCCGGCTCGCTGAGACTCAACCAGGCACGCCGCCGCTGCGCCCACTGTTCGTCGGTTAGCGGCGGCGAGAGCGGAGCCGGCGCGTTCGTCGAAGTGTTTGCCGCAGATGAAGGTGCGGAGGCCGGTGCGGGGGTCGGTGCGGGTGTGCTCATGGATCAGAGTTTGTTCTTCTTGTTCATGGATGTCAATCGCCCTCGGAAACAGGCGGTTCGGGCGTGAATCGTCGTCGATCACCTCAACCCGAAAATGGTACATCGCCCCCTTCTGCGGCTTCATCACGACTTCCTCGTCGCTGATAGCGCTGAGGGCCACGGGGCACCAGTTCACCATGCGGCGGCCGCGGTAGATGAGGCCCTTTTGGTAAAGATCCACAAAGACCTGCTGCACGCAGCGGCTGTAGTCCGGGTCCATGGTGAAGCGCTCGCGGCTCCAGTCGCAGGAAGCGCCCAGCTTTTTGAGCTGCTGGATGATGATGCCGCCGTGCTTCTCCTTCCACTCCCAGATCTTCTCCACGAGTTTCTCGCGGCCGAGGTCGTCGCGGTGCTTGATCTCGCCGTTTTTGCGCAGGTTTTTCTCCACCACGTTCTGGGTGGCGATGCCGGCGTGGTCCGTGCCGGGGATCCAGACCGTGTTGCGGCCCTTCATGCGGTGCCAGCGGATCAGCACGTCCTGGATGCTGTTGTTCAGGGCGTGACCCATGTGCAGGATGCCCGTGACGTTCGGCGGCGGGATGACGAT